>JAKVKZ010000007.1 GCA_022484565.1 Muribaculaceae bacterium | reverse complement strand
AAGCGCAGGAGTGATAAGCGACTACTTCGGGCGCAAGAAAGTGATGCTGATGTCGGCAATCATTTTTGTGGTGTCGGGAATAGGATGCGCAGTGTGCTCAACCTTCGGGGAACTGGTGCTGTGGCGTGTGGTAGGCGGAATAGGAATCGGCGTGGTATCGGTGGTTTCACCTATTTATATATCGGAAATTTCGATAACTAAATACCGCGGGCTGCTCGTTTCGCTGTATCAGCTGTCGATAACGGTAGGCATACTTGCTTCGTACGGAGTGAACTATCTGCTTGATGACTATGCAAAGACAGGCATGATAGAGAACGCACTGATGAACAAAGTGTTTATCGGTGAAGTGTGGCGCGGAATGCTTGGAATGGAGAGCGCGCCGGCATTGCTGTTCATGATAGTGGTGCTGTTCATACCTGAAAGTCCACGTTGGCTGATAGTAAAGAGCAAGCTCACGCAAGCAGGCGGAATTCTGCGGAAGATATATAATGCAGAAGAAGACGTGCAGACACAAATACATGACATAGAGGCCATGGCAAACAAGAAGACGAAATCAGACTTTTCAGCATTGTTCCAGCCAGGCATAAGATTCGCTGTGATAATAGGAGTGTGCATAGCCATACTCGGACAATTCATGGGAGTGAATGCAGTGATTTATTACGGACCGACAATGTTTGCCACGGCAAATGTGCCTTGTCCGCCACTGTTGGCACAAGTGCTTGTGGGAATAGTGAACACCCTGGCCACAATACTGGCAATGTTCATAATAGACAGAATCGGCAGAAAGAAGCTGATATACTTTGGAGTAAGCGGCATGATAGTTTCACTGATACTGATAGCTGCATATTACATTACGGCTGCGCAGAGTTTCGCGATTGTAGTGTATTTCATGCTCTACATATTCTTCCAGGCAGTTTCGATAAGCGCAGTGGTCTGGGTGCTGCTTTCAGAGATGTATCCGACGAGAGTGCGCGGAATGGCAATGTCGATAGCAAGTTTTGCATTATGGGTAGCCAACTTTGTGGTGGTGCTGATTGTGCCGGCACTGTTCGCGGCGATAAGTCCCGCAGGCCTATTCATAATATTTGCTGTGATGTGCATACCATATATGCTGATAATGTGGAAATTAGTGCCCGAGACGGCAGGAATGTCGCTTGAGGACATAGAGAGATACTGGATAAGCGGAAGAAAAGCAAAACAACAATAATGATAGGAAAATGGCTTGCCAATACATGAAGTTGAGGCAAGCCATTTTTTAATCTAATTTTTTTTGAAAAATGTTTTGCGGAATAATAATAAACATAAGTGTATAGCGTTATAAATATGTAATAATTAATTAGAAACAAGATTGCCTATGGGTAAAGACATTACTTTAGAAACCGTTGAGGAGAAACAAACCTCGACGAAGCATTTTCCTAAGCAGTCGACGATTAATCTAATAAAACAATTTGCAAGAGCATACAGCTACAATGCTATGTTGCAAAAAGGATTAGGCGGATTTACCGCAAACTGAATCGTTAGTATTTTAGGAAAAATGAGAAATGAAAGAGGATGCACTGCAAGAATGTGCGTCCTCTTTTTCTATCAGCGGATATAAAAACGCCACAATTGGGAGAGGAAACGAAAAATATTGCTAACTTTGCATGAACAAAACCGAGCTTCAGACTTGCTATCATGGTAGAAGACAAAACAAAGATTTCTGCGAGAAATAAGTTTACCGTATATCTCACTGAAAAGAAATTGCGAAAGACTCCAGAGCGTTTCGCAATCCTTGATAAAGTCTTTTCAATAAACGATCATTTCGACATAGATACATTATATGGATTGCTTGAGAAAGACTCATATCATGTTAGCCGAGCCACAGTTTACAATACGATAGAGCTGCTATGCGACTGCGGACTTGTACGCCGCCATCAGTTCGGAGGCCAGACAGCGAAATACGAGAAAGTGTCGATAAATCACCTTCACTTGATTTGCAGCGAGTGCGGCAAGATAAAGGAGGTGAAGGACGCGGAATTCATGCGCTACATCAACACTCGAAAATTTCCGGCTTTCACGGCATCGTATTTCACGCTTTACATATATGGAATATGCAATGCCTGCGCAAGGAAAGCCAAACGCGTAGCAATAAAGAAAAAGGCTTAATAATTAATATATAAACTTTATAATTAGTCAATTATGAAAGTAGATGTTCTTCTTGGACTACAGTGGGGAGATGAGGGAAAAGGTAAGGTAGTAGATGTCCTTACGCCCCGGTACAATGTCGTTGCCCGTTTTCAGGGCGGACCAAATGCTGGTCATACACTTGAATTTGAAGGCAAGAAATTTGTTCTCCGCTCCATACCGTCGGGAGTTTTCCAGCATGGCCAAATAAATATTATCGGTAATGGCGTGGTGCTTGACCCGATATTATTCAAAGAGGAAGCTGAAGATTTGGAAAAGAACGGCGTAGAGCTGAAGAAGATATTGAAAATATCAAAAAAGGCGCATCTGATAATGCCGACACACAGATTGCTCGACAAGGCCAACGAGGCTCTGAAGGGCAAATCAAAAATCGGTACGACAGGCAAAGGAATTGGCCCGACATATACGGATAAAATCAGCAGAAACGGATTGAGGATAGGCGATATTTTCAATAATTTCGACGAGAAATATTCGGTTGCTAAAAACCGTCATGTGACATTGCTGAAGGCACTTGGCGCAGATGCCGACGTGTCGGCAATTGAAGGCAAATGGCTTGAAGGAATTGAATATCTCAAGGAATTTGACATAATCGACAGCGAATATGTGGTTAACCGTTATCTGAAGGAAGGCAAGAGCATACTTTGCGAAGGCGCACAGGGCAGTCTGCTTGATGTGGATTTCGGCTCATATCCATTTGTCACATCATCGAACACAGTGTGTGCCGGAGCATGCACAGGACTTGGCGTGGCACCACGGAAAATAGGAGAGGTGTTCGGCATATTCAAGGCATATTGCACACGCGTGGGCAGCGGTCCGTTCCCGACAGAGCTGTTTGACGAGACAGGCGCACAAATCCGCAAGATAGGGCATGAATACGGGGCCGTGACAGGCCGTGAACGCCGTTGCGGATGGATTGACCTTGTGGCATTGCGCTACACGATAATGCTGAACGGAGTGACGCAGCTAATCATGATGAAGAGCGACGTGCTTGACGGATTCGATACCGTGAAGGCATGCAATTCATATATTGTTGACGGAAAAGCTACGAGCGATTTCCCATTCTCGATTGACGCCAAAATTGAGCCGGTTTACACCGAAATGCCGGGGTGGAAGACTGATATGACAAAATTCAAATCGGAAAGTGAATTTCCAAAGGAATTCAAGGATTATATCAAGTTCCTCGAAGCGCAGCTTGAAGTGCCGATTACTATAGTGTCAGTCGGTCCAGACCGTGAACAGACAATTCTACGCAAATAATTAAAATAATTCAGCTATGGCAAAAATAAAACCATTCAAGGGGGTGCGTCCTCCACGCGAATTAGTGACAGAAGTGGCATCACGCCCATACGATGTGCTGAGTTCAGAAGAGGCACGCGAAGAAGCAAAAGGAAATGAGAAATCATTATACCATATCATTAAGCCTGAAATAGATTTCGCGCCCGGAACGAGTGAGCATGACCCACGGGTGTACGAAAAAGCCGTTGAGAATTTTAAGAAATTCCAAAAAGAAGGATGGCTTGTGCAAGACCCGGAAGAACATTATTATATCTATGCCCAGACAATGGATGGCCGCACACAATACGGATTTGTGGTGGCAGCCAACGTGTGGGACTATATGGAAGGAAGAATCAAGAAGCATGAACTGACCCGCAGGGACAAGGAAGAGGACCGCATGAAGCACGTACGCGTGAACAATGCGAACATTGAGCCTGTTTTTCTCGCATTCCCAGACAATGCTGAACTTGAGGCCATAATAAAGAAGGTGGCAGCTACAAAACCTGAATATGATTTTGTGACGCCCGACGGCTTCGGACATCATTTCTGGAAGATTGACGACAAGGCAGAAATAGAAAAGATAACAAAACTCTTTGCAGCCATACCATATTTATATATTGCCGACGGCCATCACCGCTCGGCGGCGGCAGCATTGGTGGGAGTGGAAAAGGCAAAGGCAAATCCTCACCACACAGGCAACGAGGAATACAACTATTTCCTTGCCGTATGCTTTCCTGAATCACATCTGAAAATAATTGACTACAACCGCGTGGTTAAAGACCTTAACGGCAACACGCCAGACGAATTCATCGAAAAAATCAAGAATAATTTCATCGTTGAGGAAAAAGGCGCAGAAATTTATCATCCGAATAAACTTCATAATTTCGCCCTTTATCTTTCAGGCAAATGGTATTCATTGACTGCAAAACCCGGGACATTCGACGACAAAGACCCGATAGGAGTGCTTGATGTGACGATTTCATCGAATTTGATTTTGCGTGACATATTGGGAATCACCGATTTACGCTCTGACAAACGAATTGACTTTGTCGGAGGAATCCGTGGCCTCGGAGAATTGCAGAAACGTGTTGACAGTGGTGAAATGGCAATGGCCTTAGCACTTTATCCTGTAAGCATGAAGCAACTCATCAATATAGCCGATACCGGCAATATCATGCCACCAAAGACGACATGGTTCGAGCCAAAACTAAGATCAGGACTTATAATACATAAGCTTGACTGATAATAAGTTGATATAAAAATGGCTGCGGATTAATCGAAAAATTCCGCAGCCATTATTTTTTGAGATATAAAGGTTTCAGACCAACTTCACGCCATCAGGCTCGATAGTGACCTTGTTGGCTTTGTAAAGGTTGCCGATAGCCCTCTTAAAATCCTTTTTGCTACATTCAAAAGTAACCCTTATTTCCTCGGGGGAAGAAGAATCGTTCAATTTCATGAAGCCATTGTTGTGCTTCAGATAATCAATGATGCGTTCAGTCAGGCCTTTAACTCGAGTGGAAGGCTTCTTCCAAAGCACCAAGTCGATTTTCTCATCGTCCCTGACGCATTTAATGTAAGCCTTGTGACGCTCGCCGATGTTCAACTCACCAAAAATTTCATCGTGGTAGAGCATGCCCCAAAAGAGATTGTCAACAATGACCTTGAAGCCCAAATCGGTGCGTTGTGCGACAAGTATGTCCACTTCGTCGCGAGGCTGATAATCAGGAATTTTGTTGCCGAGGAACTTATCAAGTTTGGCAGAGGCAACAATGCGTTGCGAAGCATCATCGAGATAGACGTAAACAACATAATATCTGCCCTCAATCATCCGCATTTTTTGTTCGCGGAACGGGACGAGGAGGTCCTTTAAAAGACCCCAATCGAGAAAAGCCCCGATTTTGTTTACGGCCTTAACCTGCAAAAAAGCGAATTCACCGACACAAGCCCGTGGATGCTCAGTTGTGGCGACAATTCTGTCCTCAGAGTCCTTATATACAAAAACGTTGATATTTTCGCCAACCTCCATATCATCCGTAACATAGTGGAGAGGCAGCAATATCTCGTTATCATCACCGTCGTCGAGGTATAGACCGAAGTCCACACGCTTCTTAATTGTCAAATCGTTGTATTTGCCGATTTCAGCCATAGCTATAAATTTTTGCCGAAAATACTAAAAAAAAGGCACATTAATATCCCAAAATTGAATTTTTTGTTGTACTTTTATCTCACCAATGAATAATGATTCAATAAAAAGATGAATAAATTATTTTATATAGCGATTATAACGTTTATTATTACTGCATTAGGTGCCTGCGGACGGATGAACACTAAAAAGAATGCTGCTGCGGCAGATTCGGTGACTTTAGCGAAATTGTGTTCAAATGATACTATGACATATCCTCTTTCAGGAAGTAATAAATGTGCGGTACAGGCATCTGTATTCATTACATATCCTGATTTTTTCAAGAGCCAGCAGAACACGAAAAGGCTTCAGAAACTATTTTCCGACGTGGTGCTTGAAATTCCGGGTGACAGTATGCCAGTGGAAAAGGCAGTGGTGCAATACGCTAAGAATTCAGTAAGTCAATTCGGCGACCCTGGTGAAATGAGCGCGGATGAAGATGTGGAATTTGACCCGAATACAAGCTATAACTTCAATTTGATAACCAATATCACCGTAAAGTACAACAGCAAAGGGATTATAGTGTTCTGCAAAGAGGAATTGACTAAAAGAAACGGTGACCTGTCGAAACCAGTTCATAATTATTATACATTCGACCTGAAGACAATGACACAAGTTCAGATAAGCAATCTGTTCAATGAGGAAAACGTGTCGAATGTGACAGAATTGATAAAGCAGCAGCTGATGAAGCAACTGAAAGTGAGCGATGAGGATGAATTGAACGACATGGGATATTTTAATCTGGATAATCTATTGGCCAACAATAATTTCTATTTGACTGATGCCGGCATAACATGGAATTATCAGCCAGATGAAATAGCCGTTTACAACATAGGCGAAACTGAAGTGACCGTTCCCTATGGTGAACTTGCGCAATATGTTTTGCCTAATTCGGTGATTGCCAAATACATGCCCAAGCAAAATTAAATGGATGAGATACTGAAATATTTTCCAGGATTATCAGCTGAACAAGTTGAGCAATTCCGCCAATTGGGTGTGCTATATCCTGAATGGAACGAGAAAATCAACGTGATTTCACGAAAAGACATAGATAATCTGTATGTGAACCACATACTGTATTCATTGGGCGTGACAAAAGTGCTTGATTTCAAGGACGGCACATCAGTGCTTGATTTCGGCACAGGCGGAGGATTTCCGGGCATTCCACTCGCAATAATGTTTCCGAAGGTTCATTTTCATCTCGTTGACAGAACAGGAAAGAAAATAAAAGTGGCAAGCGACGTGGCTGAAAAAATCGGACTGAAAAATGTCAGCTTTTTTCATGGCGACGTGAATGAACTGAAGCAGAAATTTGACTTTGTGGTGAGCAGGGCAGTGATGCCGATAAAAGAAATGATTCCGATGGTGAGGCGATTGATTTCGCGAACATGCATCAATGCTTTGCCCAACGGACTGATTTACCTGAAAGGCGGAGATGTGCAAGCTGAATTGGAATCGCTGAAAAATCTGACGTTCGTGACGGATTTATCGAAAAATTTCAGTGAGCCATTTTTTGAGACCAAGAAAGCGATATACGTGGAATTATTGTAATAAGAAAATGAAAGCAGCAAAATTCACGGTAAATCCGTTCGGAGAGAATGTGTACATAATTTGGAACGAAAACACTTCGCATTGTGTGATTGTTGACCCAGGAATGTGCAAAGACGCAGAGCGAAATCGAATTGACGAGTTTATTGCTGAAAACAAACTTTCAGTAACAAGACTTTTGCTGACACATCAACACGTGGACCATTCTGCATCAGCGGAATACATCTCGGAAAAATATGGCGTGGCTATTGAAGGAAGTTTTGATGACTGCGTACTCGGGTCGAAATTGCAGCAACAGGCAAATATGTTTGGTCTTGACATTACGGTCAATCCATTAAATGTGACTGTAAACCACACTGATGGCGAGATAATTAAATTCGACGATGAGGAGATTAGGGTGCTTCATATTCCCGGACACACACCCGGAGGCCTTGCCTATTATTTTCCCCAATCAGGATTCGTGCTTGTGGGCGACAGCCTGTTCCAGCAAAGCATAGGGCGGACCGACTTTCCGGGCGGAGATTATGATGAATTGATAAAAGCCCTGAAAGGAAAATTATTGAAACTTCCAGAAGAAACTGTGGCATATCCCGGGCATGGTCCATCCACCACAATCGGAGACGAAAAGAGCTATAATCCGTTCGTGCAATAGACAATAAGCTGCGGCGAATTATTTCTTTTGCTTGGCAGCATTGTCCAATTCCTTCAGACAATATTTTATTGCTTCCATAAAGGCAGCATCTTCGTTGGCTACCATATTCATAACCATAGGCCAGCGAGGGTTGGAGGCAAGTTCGGGTTTCTCCCTCGCAGCGTTGACCGTCAACCGCAATTTGTTCCAATTGACGAATTTATTGCCGATAAAAAGATTCAACCAGCCTGGAGTTTCCTCGCTAAACACATAACAGCCAGACTCATCTTTCATCAGATTCTTGAAATCCTGTGAAACTTGCATAAAGCCATCGCCAAACTCATCACTTGAAATTTGGGCATCGGCATATTGACGGAGCAGGTTGATGGCCTGATTTTCAACTGCAGAAAACTTATTCGGCGTGGTGCGGAACTGTCCGAATTGGTCGTCTAAATAATCGTAACTCATAGTGCTAAGAATAAATTATTTACTATTTTTTTTAATTGTTCGCCAATCCTTTTATGAAAAGCGGGACAATTATTTCAACTATTTTTTTGGATTCACACGGCAAAGATAGTAACTTTGTTGAAGAAATAATATTAAAATGAAAATTTCAGAGATTATAAATGCGAAAAAGACCACAGGCTTCTCATTTGAAGTGTTGCCACCCCTTAAAGGCAAGGGAATAAAGCAAATATTCAAAAACATAGAGAAGCTACGCGAGTTCAATCCTCTGTACATAAATATAACATCGCACAGGAGTGAGATGATATTCAAAAGCTCGGCTGACGGACTGTATCAGAGAAT
Organism: Muribaculaceae bacterium; assembly: GCA_022484565.1. GTDB lineage: Bacteria > Bacteroidota > Bacteroidia > Bacteroidales > Muribaculaceae > JAKVKZ01. The sequence goes on along the minus strand of JAKVKZ010000007.1, from coordinate 61,625 downwards.
ATCGGAACGCAGCCGGCCAGGGACTGTGGCTGTGGCAGCAGCCATACAGCAGAAATATGACATACCCGCAGTGCCGCACTTGATTTGCAGCGGATTCACGAAATACGAGACGGAATACGCATTGATTGACCTGAATTTTCTGGGAATAAACAATCTGCTGCTTCTGCGCGGGGATAAAGCAAAGCATGAAAACAGATTTGTGCCGCAGCCCGACGGACATTCGCACGCATGCGAACTTGAAGAGCAGGTGAACAACTTCAATAACGGATATTTCCTTGACGGCACAAAGATGGACATAGTTGCCGATAACCGATTCACCTACGGAGTTGCCGGCTATCCCGAAAAGCATGATGAGGCCCCTAATCTCGACGTGGACCTGAAATGGCTTAAACATAAGGTTGACCTTGGCGCTGACTACATTGTGACCCAAATGTTCTTCGACAATAAGAAATACTACGACTTTGTGGAACGTTGCCGAGGTGTGGGCATTACAGTGCCGATAATCCCCGGGCTAAAACCGATTGTGGTGACAAACCAGCTGACGGTTCTGCCAAAGATATTCCATGTGGACTTGCCGACCGACCTTGCAGAAGCATTGAGCAATTGCAAAAATGATGATGAGGCCAAAGAAGTGGGAGTGGAATGGTGCACAGCGCAGGCAAAGGATCTGATGGCACATGGAGTGCCGAGCATACATTTCTATTCGTTGATGGCAACGGAAAGTGTGAGAAAAGTGGCAACAGAAATATATTAGAACAGTGAAATTCAGCGACGTAATAGGAAATGAGTCGGCAAAATCGCGGATAAAGCGATTCGTTGACAACAATAAGATTCCGCATGCACTGCTTATAAGCGGCGCTCCAGGAATACCAAAACTTGCAATGGCCCAAGCCACGGCTCAATACATACATTGCACAAACCGCACCGGAGGAGATTCATGCGGAGTGTGCCCATCGTGCATACAGCATCAAACATTCAATCACGCCGACACTTTCTATTCGTTTCCGGTGGTGAAAACAAGCACTTCCGACGATTATATAGAGCAATGGCGGAAGTTCATGGCTGAAGGCGTGGTGGAAAATTATGAACATTGGCTCACACTGCTGGAAAATGACAATGCCCAGCCGATAATATATGCAAAAGAGAGCGATGCCATAATCCACAAGATGAGCATGATGTCGTATTCATCAAAATTCAAGGTGCTGATAATGTGGCTGCCTGAAAAGATGAATGATGAATGCGCCAATAAGTTATTGAAAATGATAGAGGAGCCATACGCCGACTCGATATTCATACTTGTAAGTGAAAATTCAAAGGCATTACTGCCGACAATACGGTCGCGCTGCCAAGAGATAGAACTGAAAAAACTGACTACAGACGAGATTGCAGGCTATTTGCAGAACAAATACAGTATAGATCCCCAAGAAGCACTTGCGCTGGCTGCGCCAGTTGACGGGAATATAGCTGAAGCTGAAGAATGCATGACGCTAAACAGCGAGAACAAGCAATTCTTCAAGGATTTTACCCAATTGATGAGGATGGCATATTCACGCGACATGAAAGGACTGAAAGAGTGGAGTGAGGCAGTGGTGCTGTACAAACGCGAGAAATTACGCCGATTCATAAAATATGCCTGTCGCATGGTGCGCGAGAATTTCGTGTATAATCTGCATACGAGAGGATTGAACTATCTGAATAAAGAAGAGGAGCAATTCAGCACACGGTTCGCACCTTTCATCAATGAGAACAATGTGATGCAAATGATAGAGGAACTTGATAAAGCGGATTCAGACATTGCCGGAAACGCCAACGGCAAAATCGTGATGTTTGATTTTGCAATCAAGGTGACGATATTGATAAAGAAATAAAAATCAAAAAATAGTATTGATTATGAAAAATGAACCTTTTCTGAGGCTTGTGGCACAAGCATTTATATATAAAGATAGGTCAGTTTTGAAAGACTGCTGCTTTATTTTCCCTAACATTCGCGCAGGAGTGTTCTTTGAAAAAGAATTGAAGTCGATTATTGGGGAAAATCCAGTGATGATGCCGTCGATAACCACAATTACTGATTTTGTTGACGAAATAACTGATTCAGTTGAGGCAACAAGGATAGAACAGCTGTTTTTCCTATACGATGCATATAAGACGATATTTAAGGAGAATGCCGACACTTTTGATAAATTCGTGTATTGGGGAGACATGATCATCAATGATTTTAATGATGTTGACCGCAATCTGGCTGATGCAAAAAGCATATTTAAGAACGTTGAAAATCTGAAAAAGATAAATTCAAATTATCTTACAGAAGAGCAGAAGAAAATAATTGAAGAATTTTTCCCCGGAAGTACATTCGTAAGCGATGGTGACGGAAATGAGATGCTTTGGAAAGAGACTTCGGATAATTCCGAGGCGTTTTTGAAACTATGGAACGGTTTATTTGAGTTGTACGAAGCCTTTGGCAAGAAACTTGGCGAAAAAGGACTGACATACTCAGGTAAGGCATACAAAGACGCAGCGAGCAAGATTGCGAATATGCGCATTGAGGATTTCAGAAGCAAGCAATATGTGTTTGTGGGATTCAATGTGCTGTCGATAAGCGAGGCTAAAATATTCAGCCTATTGAAAACCAAAGGAATCGCAGACTTCTATTGGGATATAAATTCACCTGCATTGCGCGACGAGAACAACAATGCATCATTTTTCGTGAAAAAGAACAGCGAAGAATTCAAGTCAAAACTTGATATAAATGAACAAAAGATTGATACATTCCCTGAAATTGAGGTCGTATCGGTGCCATCTGAAGTTGGGCAAGTGAAATATTTAAATACATTGCTTGGCAATGTAGATGCTAATAATGCGATTGAAAATGCAATAGTGCTTCCTGACGAGAACCTTCTTATGCCGCTATTGAACACAATCGGAGGAAATAGTGTGCCCGTGAACATAACTATGGGCTATCCGCTTAAAAATTCCGCCATTTACACCCTTATGTACATAGTGATGCGGATGCACCGACATTCAGAAGGGAAAGATTACTTCTTGTTTGAGGACATAAATGAACTGATGACACATGTGTACGTGAGAGGCATTTCAGAGAAGGAATCGGATGCGGTGCTGAAACACATGAAGAATAACAATGCCTTTAAAATTACTAAAGAGGAAATAGAAAACCTTACTAAGAAAAGTGGATTGAACAAGTTGTTTGAAATCAATAACGGAAGTAGCTATGAGGCTATTTTAGGTTCATTCTACGACATTATCGGTTTTGTAAAGGATAAAATGCGGAATCTGGAGAAAACAGAAAAGGCCTTTATTGACCAGTATCTGCAATTACTCCGTGATTTTGATGAGAGCGTAAAGGAATATAAGAGCTCGATCACCGATGAAGCCACGTTCTATTATCTTATTGATAAACTTATTTCCACGTCGCAAGTGGCATTCGACGGAAGACCGCTCGAGGGAATCCAAATAATGGGCGTTTTGGAGACGAGAAATATAGATTTCCAGAATATATATATACTTTCGATGAACGAACGCATCTTTCCACGGCGTCATTTCTCGAAATCGTTTATTCCCGACATTATCCGCCGAGGATATGGATTGTCAACTACAGAACACCAGGACAGCATTTATGCATATTATTTCTACAGGTTGATTAGCAGGGCAGAGAAAGTGTATCTGATTTATGATTCGAGAGACCATAACTCCAAATCAGGAGAACCATCACGATATATCACGCAATTGGATAAGATTTACACAAAATGCAATATCAAATTTTCTTCAGTGTCAATTGATGTGAAGACACCTGATGACGTGAAAATCAGCGTGAAAAAGGATGACAGAATCATGAAACTCATAAACCGCTATTCATATTCTGAAGATAGATGCGATAAAGATGACCTTGTGAGAAAGATTGACGATAAGGAAGAAGTTAAATGCTTGTCGGCAAGTTCCATAAAGGAGTACATGGAATGTCCGTTGCGCTTTTATTTTGAGCGAGTTGAGGACTTGAGCCTGGAAGATGAAATGTCGGAATTTATGGACCATGGATCATTCGGAAGCATCATACACCAAGTGGTGCATGAATTATATTCAAAGAATATTGGGCAACCAATAAATATTGACGCTATTCTTAAGGATAATGATGAAATAAAGCATCAAATAAAGAGGGCTATAAATAAAGTCTTTTTGCACAAAAAAGAAGAAATTGATTTGGAAAAGGACCTTGTTGGCGTGAATATATTGATGTCGAGCGTAATTGAACGGTATGTTAAGGGTATATTGGAATATGATAAAAATAGCGGAAATACATACACGTTTGTGCAAGGTGAGGAAAAGGAACGCTTCGGATGGAAATTGCCATCAGGACGCATTGTGAATTTAGTGCTTTATATTGATAGGGTTGATAGGGAAAATGGGAAATTGAGAATCGTTGACTACAAGACGGGCAGTGATGCGACGGGCTTTAAAGACATCAATGATTTGTTTGATAATGACAAGGATAACAAAAAGAAGGGAATGGTGCAAGTGCTGATGTATTGTGACGCATATTCTCAACATCATAATATAAATGATCCGATTATGCCACTGATTTATAAGGTAACAAAACTTGATGATTCGGGGGTAAAGATAGATAAAAAGCAAATAAATAAAAATAATTATAATGATGTGAAAGGCGAGTTCATGGGTAGACTCAATGCAATAATAGAAGAGATATTCAATAAAGAAGTGGCTTTCACCCAGACTAACAATATAGATAACTGCAAATATTGCAAATTCACAGAATTCTGCCACAGATGAATCGAAGCGAAGAGCGATAATGAGATGCAAAGGATTAAATAAGTTGATGATTCTTTGATAATTCGGGAATATTTCATAACTTTGCAGCGCTTTTTAAAAATTCCGTGTGATGGGAAATTAAGGAGCAAAAAGTACACTTAATTTTGAGTAACACAAACATTAAACAAATGAAGACATTCCAATTAAACGCTGAGCCGAGAACAGAGCTTGGCAAGAAGGCGACAAAGGCTATCCGCAAGGATAACAAGATTCCAGTAGTGCTTAACGGCGGAACAATCGTAACCCTGCCATACAGCGGTACATTAAAGGAAGGTGAGAAAATCGTTGAAATAGGTAACGGCAAAGGCATGGTAACAACTGACTTGGTTGTTAAAGCCGCAGATGTCCGCAAACTTATTTACACACCTGATATTTTCGTAATCGACCTTACATACGACGGAGTAACCGTGAAGGCAGTGCTGAAAGACATTCAGTTCCATCCTGTAACAGACACAATTCTTCATATTGACTTGCTGCAAGTAACAGAAGGAAAGCCTGTAACAATGCTGGTTCCGGTACGTCTTGAAGGACATCCTGAAGGTGTGAAAGCCGGTGGTCGTCTGTCATTGACAATAAAGAAACTTAAGGTTAACGCCCTCTATACAGATATGCCTGACCGCATCACAATCAATGTGGATAAGGTTCAATTGGGTCAGAGCATTAAGGTTGGCGATTTGCACTTCGATAAATTTGAATTGATGAATTCGAAGGAAGCCGTTATATGCGGTGTACAGCTCACACGTGCTGCCATCTCAGATGACGCAACTGCCGAAGGCGGTGAAGCTGCTGAAGGCGGAGAGGCTGCTGCTGATGCTGCACCTGCTGCTGATGCAAAGGAGTCCAAAGAAAAAGAATAGGATAATTAATGAAATATCTTATAGTAGGTCTGGGGAACATTGGCCGAGAATACCAAGGGACCCGCCACAATATGGGATTTATAGTATTGGATGCCTTAGCCAAGGCATCCAATATTTCTTTTAGGACAGAGAGATACGGCGATATATCAGAGATGCAGCTGAAGAACCGCTCGCTGATTCTGCTCAAGCCATCAACCTATATGAATTTGAGCGGTGATGCCGTAAGATACTGGACCACTAAAGAAAAGATACCCATTGAAAATGTGCTGGTGGTTGTGGATGACCTTGCTCTGCCGTTCGGAACGATAAGGATGAAAGGAAAAGGCAGTGACGGCGGACACAATGGACTGAAAGATATAGCATTCAAGATGGGCACTGAGAATTATGCACGCCTCAGGTTCGGAATCGGAAACGACTTTGCGAGAGGTGGACAGATTGACTTTGTGCTAAGCCACTTCAATACTGACGAGCTTGATATTATGCCACAACGTGTGGATTTGGCCGTGGAGGCGATAAAGAGCTTCTGCCTTGCCGGTCTTGGCTTGACAATGACCAACTTTAACAACAAATAGAAGAGAAATGCCAAAGGAGGAAGTAAGAATAGATAAATGGCTATGGGCTACGCGGATATTCAAGACCAGAAGCATAGCGACAGAGATGTGCAAGATGGGCCGTGTGACCATAGAAGGAATGAATGTGAAACCCTCACGGATGATAAAGATAGGGGAGACCATTTCAGTCCGTAAACCTCCTGTGACTTATTCCTTTCAGGTAATTGGACTTGTGGAGAACAGGGTTGGAGCCAAGATGGTTCCGAATTATCTGAAAAATGTGACTGACCCTAAGCAGTTCGAGATACTTGAAATGGCAAGAATAGGCGGGTTCGTGAAGCGTCAGAAGGGTTTGGGCCGTCCGACAAAGAAAGAAGGCAGGGAAATTGCAAGATTTACCGAAGAAGCCTTTTTTGGATTTGATGACGACGATGAGCCGCTTGATGATGATAACGACGTGTAACTGACTGATTGCCAATAATATAAAATAAGAGCGGAGATTCAGTGGATTTGACTGATTTTCCGCTCTTATTTATTTGATATGCAGGTTGTTAACTATTGTAATCTGTAGTTTTACTTAACGCCTGTAGTTTTTACTTAACTAATGTCCGCATTACTTAACGTCCGCAACTTTCAATCTTTTCCTTGAGGTAATTGTTGAATTCAGTTTGGCTCAACAAATCTTCGAGAGAAAGATGAATGCGATAACGCCAATAATGTTGGGATTCAGCAGGAATATTGATTTGCTCTTCGCGCGGGTCTTTTCTGCGCAATTCGCCATTAATCGACAACCAATCCTGAAGAGGCAAGATGGCCAGAATGGAAGGCGACTGCAAGTGCATACTTACTATGCGATCGCAAATCCACGGCTCGGCAAAGAATGGAGCAGCACCACCTTCGTGAAGGATATTATTGAAATAATGCTGTGTTTTTTCCCTATCATCTTCCCACCAAGCGCGTATGCCGGACATGTCGTGAGTGGATGTGGTGCAGACCGACAGGAACGGATAGTTGTAGGTGTCGCCAAATTCAGCCTTAGGATCCTTAGGCATCCTTTGAATTTCGAGTGACAGAATATGCTGGGAATTCATAACGGCAGAAACGCAATCAGGAATCATTCCGAGGTCCTCGCCGCAGACAAGCATGTCGGTGGCATTGATGAGAGGCGGAAGTTTCCACATGGCTTTGCCATACCAGAAATCATTGTGACGATGATAGAAGAAATCAGTGTAAAGACGGTCGTAGCACCAACGCTCATAATAAGTGAGAGAACGATAAACGTAGGTGAACTGAGCCGAGATGCGAGGATGATACATATTTTTCTGGTTAGGGTCCTCGATGAAAAGAACTTCATCAATAAGTCCTAATAACGCATTCTTGAGTTTCTCGTTTTTATCACTTTTCTCTTTGCCGGCAAAATAATCAACCACCTTCTTCTGAGTGTTGACAAATTCCTTGAGACCATGACGGCCATATCCCTTATCAGTAAGGAAAGTCTTTACGGCTTCATCGAGATATTCACCAAAGAAGTCATAAAGGAAATAATCCATGATGTAAGGAGTGGTGTAGAGGTCCTTATCGAGCCAAAAATCGTAGTTGGTGCGAAGTTCATCAGACGAATACGGCAGAGCAGGATTGAAATAACCGAGCAAGCCATGAACGGCATCCATTGGAATTTCCCAAATACGGAAGAAGCCGAGGATGTGGTCGATGCGGTAAGCGTCGAAATATTCAGACATCTTTTTGAATCTGTTTTTCCACCACTGGAATCCGTCCTTGTTCATCTCTTCCCAATTATAAGTAGGGAAGCCCCAGTTCTGACCCATGACAGAGAAGTCGTCGGGTGGTGCGCCAGCCTGACAATCCATATTGAACAGGTCAGGATTAACCCAAGCGTCAACACTTGTGCGGCTGATGCCGATAGGGATGTCACCCTTCAGAACCACGCCATGCTTGTGTGCATAGTTGCGAATTTCCCGAAGTTGCTTATCGAGATTATATTGAGTGAAATATATGAAATCAATTTCAGCAATATGGTCCTTGCAGAATTCATCAATCAATTTAGCGTCGAATTTGGAATACTTGCCCCAATTGTTGAAATCGGCAGTCTTGTTGATGTCGCGCAATGTGCAGAAAACGGCGTAAGGAGTGAGCCAATAGCCATTATTCTTGACGAAAGACTTGAACTGCGGGAGTTTCAACGTCTTGGCACCATTCTCGGCAAAAATCTTTTTAAGATATTCAGTTTTAACCTCGTTGACTTTCTCATAATCAATCTCAGGTAGAGCATTAAGTTCGGCTGCAATGTCGCTATAATGCTTCTTCAGCGCCTTATCAGAAATTTCACCGACAGCGCTTAGACGGATATACATCGGGTGAAGCGCGAAAGTGGAATTGGCGTTGTAAGGATAAGAGTCGGTCCACGTGTGAGTCATTGTGGTGTCGTTGATAGGAAGAAGTTGCAGAATCTTCTGACCGGTAGCTTCAGCCCAATCAATCATTTTGAACAAATCGTAGAAATCACCTACGCCAAAATCGTCGGCGGAACGAAGCGAGAACACAGGAATAGCAGTTCCCGCACCTTTCCAAGGCGCAAACTGATTGACGAAGTTAAGTCCGGAAATAACCACGCAATCCTTCTTATTGACAGGAGCATCGCCAAAATAATGATTATTCTGCTCATCCCAAGCCACAAGCTCTTTATTCGACTTTTTAAGGATAAGGAACTTGTATTCAAAAGGACGGTTCACATTGTGAATGTCGATGGTAACGCTCCATTCAGGGAAATTGGCATCGCTAAGGGCTATAGCCTCTTTAGGGTCCCAATTTCCAAGCGAATCAAGGCTACCACAAACGCCAAGGACCTCATCGTCCTTAACCACAGGAGCAAATACCCGCAGAGTGAGAGAACCCGCCTTAGGCTTAGCGACAGCGCCATCCTTTTTCCTTGAAAAAATGCCTTCAGTGAAAGCAGAAGAGAAGAACGGTTTGTTCTCAGTCTGTTCCTGCCAATGGTCGTGAATCGTGTAGTTTGTTATCTTATCTCCGCAAATGAAAGCGTGAGGCTTGCCCCACTCGTGCTTAACGAATCCATTATCATTTTTAACTAAGTAATGGTAAGCGAAATCCCCACTATCATCAGGCAAAGAGATTGAATAGGACCAATTATCATCACTATCGAGGTTCATTTTGACAGCATCCTGTTCAGAGCCATTTCCTAAAAGTTTGACATCTCCCACCAAGTAAAGAGATTCGCCCCAATTAGTGTGGTAATTAATATTAAATATTATCTTCATAAAACGGTTAATTTTAGATTTTAACGTTGAATTCTATAGGTCATAAAATCACTCCATAAAGTTACTCATAATTTTCTAATAAAAAAGGGACAGACAATAAAAAATCGTCATATATCCCTTTTTTATAGTTTTTTTATCAAAAAGCAGAAACTATCCGCATTTTGAGGTACCGCAGGAAGTGCAGATTAGGCAGCCTTCCTGATAGACGAGCGTTTCCTGACCGCAGTTAGGGCACTTTTGGCCATGAACCTTAGCTCCATTAGGCATATATTTCTTCAATGCACGCTCAACACCCATTTTCCAAGTGTTGATTGATTTGTTGTCAAGTTCAAGGCCTCCGACAAGTTTCAGAACTTGGTCGATAGGCATGCCATAACGGAGAACGCCGGAAATAAGTTTGGCATAGTTCCAGAATTCAGGATTGAACTTGGCCGACAGACCTTCGATGGTAGTCTTGTAGCCACGTTTATTGATGAACTGGAAGTCGTAACGCTTGTTGCCATTTTCATCGATAGCCTTAATAATCTTGCCTTTGTTTACCGACTTAGGGCAGAAAATGCCTTCATCGTCGTCGGCAAGACCAGTGAAAATTTCGTAAGGACGATTATTGATAAGGCCAATGAATGCAATCCATTTCTCCTTATTGTTCTGGAAACGGACCACATCAGCATCGAGTACGACAGGACGCTTGAGGATATGCTCCTCCTCGGCCATGTAACGAGCCTCTTCCTTCTTCTCCTTTGTGGAAATAAGTACACCATCGCGAGAGCCGTCGCGATAAACAGTGCATCCCTTGCAGCCTGACTTCCAAGCCTCGACATATAGATTATTAACGAGGTCCTCGGAAACATCGTTAGGAAGGTTGATGGTGACACTGATGGAATGGTCAACCCATTTTTGAACCTCGCCCTGCATACGCACTTTAGCCATCCAGTCGATATCGTTGGCAGTGGCCTTGTAATACGGTGATTTTGCGACAAGTTCGTCAAGTTCTTCCTGAGTGTAATCATGCTTAACCTCATAGCCATTAATCTTCATCCAAGTGATGAACTTGTGATGATAGACAATGTACTCCTCGAATGCGTCGCCAGTGTCGTCAACGAAGTCGATATGCACGTCGGCATCGTTAGGATTAACCTTTCTGCGGCGTTTATACACAGGCATGAACACAGGTTCGATGCCGGAAGTAGTTTGCGACATAAGGCTGGTGGTGCCAGTAGGAGCAATGGTGAGGCAAGCAATGTTGCGGCGACCAAACTTCTTCATTTCGGCATAAAGGCCCGGGTCAGCTTCGCGAATGCGGGAAATGAACGGATTCTTCTCCTCACGCTTCGCATCGTAAATTTCAAAAGCGCCACGTTCCTTAGCCATATTTACGGAAGACCCGTAAGCGGCAATCGCCAAATTCTTGTGGACATTGACAGAGAAAGCAGTGGCATCGTCAGTGCCATAGCGCATGCCCATGGCAGCAATCATGTCGCCTTCGGCAGTGGTGCCGACACCGGTACGGCGGCCTTTCAAAGTCTTTGTGCGGATTTTCTCCCAAAGATGACGTTCGGTAAGTTTTACCTCCTCAGTCTCAGGGTCCTCATTTATCTTTTCGAGGATTTTGTCAATCTTCTCCATCTCAAGGTCGATGATGTCGTCCATGAGGCGTTGAGCGCAACTGACATGTTCCTTAAACAAATCGTAATCGAAATATGCATCCTTAGTGAAAGGATTGATTACATAAGAATATAAGTTGATGGCCAGCAACCGGCAGCTATCGTAAGGGCAAAGAGGAATTTCACCGCAAGGATTGGTGGAAATAGTCCTGAACCCAAGGTCGGCATAGCAATCAGGAACAGATTCGCGGGTGATGGTATCCCAGAAAAGAACACCAGGCTCAGCACTCTTCCAAGCATTATGGACAATCTTCTTCCATAACAGGGTGGCATTAGTTTCCTTTTTATATACAGGATCGGCTGAATCAGTAGGGTACTGCTGAACATAAGGAGTGCCATCGATAGCAGCCTGCATAAAAGCGTCGTCGATACGGACAGAAACATTAGCTCCAGTGACTTTGCCATCAACCATTTTGGCATCGATGAACGATTCTGAATCAGGGTGCTTGATGCTGACAGTGAGCATAAGCGCACCACGGCGACCATCCTGAGCAACCTCACGGGTTGAATTGGAGTAACGTTCCATGAACGGAACAAGGCCGGTGGAAGTAAGCGCGGAATTCTTTACAGGAGAGCCTTTAGGACGGATGTGCGAGAGGTCGTGACCAACGCCACCGCGACGCTTCATGAGCTGTACCTGCTCCTCGTCAATCTTCATGATGCCGCCATAACTATCGGGAGTGCCGTCAAGACCAATCACAAAGCAATTAGAGAGCGAACCTACCTGATAATTATTTCCGATTCCCGACATAGGACTGCCCTGAGGAAGAATGTACTTGAAGTGCTCGATAAGACTATAAATCTTGTCTTCAGAAAGAGGATTAGGGTACTTCAACTCAATTCTTGCCAATTCAGCAGCGATACGGTGGTGCATGTCGTCGGGCGTAAGCTCAAAGAGATGTCCGAAAGAGTCCTTCAAGGCATATTTGCTTGCCCAGACACGAGCAGCAAGCTCATCTCCACCAAAATAATCACGAGAAGCCTCGAAAGCTTCCTCGTAAGTGTAAGTTCTATTATTCTTATCCACGATTGTGATAAAATAAATTTAATATATAGATATAGTTTTATAGTAAAACAAAGTGATTGCAAAGATAGAAAATAAAAATAAATAAAACGGCAAATCAAATAAAAAATTAAAGTTGTCCAAAATAAATAACTAAATATTTGATTTATAAGTTATTAATATTTTTACAGTGATTAAAAGTTATCCAAAACGAAAACTGCGAAAGCATAATAATCAGCAAGATAAACAGAAAATATGTTACACAACATATTTAGAATAAATCAAAAAATAATTTGAGCATTGAAAGTGAATTGCTATATTTGTCAAAAAATAACAACATATTATGAACGTATTTTTCCAAAAAAGAAAAACAATAAGGCATTACAGCGATGCGGAAATCAGCGATGCGGAAATCAGCGAACTTATTGCAGATGCGATGAATGCACCGACAACTGGAGGAATGCAGCTTTACAGCGTGATAGTTACGCGCAAGGCGGAGATGAAGAAAAAATTGTCGCCATGCCACTTCGGTCAACCGATGGTGACAGAAGCGCCTGTGGTGCTGACATTCTGTGCCGACTTCAACCGCTTTGAAAAATGGTGCGTCAAGAGCGGGGCAAAGCCCGGATTCAGGAATTTTGAATCGTTCGTTTCCGCAATGCTCGACGTGACAATATTCGCTCAGCAATTTTGCACTGCAGCCGAGATGGAAGGGCTTGGATGCTGCTATATAGGCACAACCACCTATAATGCAAAAGAAATAGCCGAAGTGCTGGAACTGCCAAAAATGGTAGTGCCAATTGTGACACTGACTGTAGGGCATCCTTTTGATGCCGATGCAGAGCCAAAGGCCGAAAGACTTCCGATAGAGGCAATAATTCATGATGAAAGATATAAGGATTACAGTGGAAATGACATTGTGAAAATATATTCAGATAAAGAAGAAATGCAGGTGAACAAGCAGTTCGTGAAAGAGAACAATAAGCAGACGCTGGCGCAGGTGTTCACCGATGTGCGCTATCCGCAAGACGCAAGCGAGCATTTTTCAGAATTGTTTTTCGACTTCATAGAAGATCAAGGATTTAAGTTTCCAAAATAAGAGAAATAAGATGAAAAAAGGCGGCCACACGGGTGATGCCCTGTGGCTGCCTAACTAAACTATTTCTTTAAATACCCATATACATTTTATTAAAAGTCAGATTATTAAGCTGACTAATTTTTGAAAGAAAGTCCATCGGAATTTGCATTGATTACGATAGGCTTGTCGCGGTTAACCTTGTCGGCAAGAATGTCCTTGGAAAGTTCATTCAGGACAAGCCGCTGGATGGCACGCTTAACAGGCCTTGCACCAAACTCGGGGTCATAGCCGACTTTAGCCAGATAGTCGATAGCCGCATCGGTGACAGAAAGAGTGACACCGCTTTTTGCAAGCGACTTAGCCACGGAGCGCATCTGCAAGTTGACAATCTCGCGAATCTCGTTTTCGCCAAGAGGCGTGAACATAATGATTTCATCAATACGGTTGAGAAATTCAGGACGGATATTCTGCTTCAGCATATCAAGGACTTCACGCTTGGTGCTTTCGATAACCTGAGTGCGATTTGCGGCAGTGAGATGCTCCATGCGCTCACGGATAAGAGAAGACCCCATGTTGGAAGTCATGATGATGATAGTGTTCTTGAAATTCACAAGACGGCCTTTATTGTCGGTAAGACGGCCATCGTCGAGAACCTGAAGAAGAACATTGAACACATCGGGGTTAGCCTTTTCGATTTCATCGAACAAAACCACAGAATACGGTTTGCGGCGAACTGCCTCGGTGAGCTGACCACCTTCCTCATAGCCCACATATCCCGGAGGCGAACCGATAAGCCGAGTAACTGAGAATTTCTCCTGATACTCACTCATATCAATACGCGTCATCATGTTCTCATCGTCGAACAGATATTCGGCGAGAGCCTTGGCCAATTCAGTCTTGCCGACACCAGTAGTGCCGAGAAAGATGAATGAGCCGATAGGGCGGCGTGGGTCGTTAAGGCCGGCACGGCTACGGCGGACAGCGTCAGCGATGGCCTGAATAGCCTCGTCCTGACCAACCACACGCTTGTGAAGTTCCTCCTCCAGATGAAGGAGTTTTTCGCGTTCACTCTGCTTCATCTTATTGACAGGAATGCCAGTCCAGCGAGAAACGATGTCGGCAATATCGTCGGCATCAACCTCCTCCTTAATCAGAGCCTTATCACCCTGCATAACACGAAGTTGACTTTGAATCTGCTTGTTGTCGTCCTCCTTTTCCTTGATGCGGGAATAGCGGATTTCGGCAACTTTTCCATAGTCGCCATCATGTTCAGCCTTTTGAGCCTCAAAATTAAGATGCTCAATGTCAATCTTATTTTGCTGGATACGGTTGATAAGTTCCTTTTCAGCCTTCCATTTGGCAGAATATTCCTTTTCCTGTTCGTGGAGATTAGCCAATTCCTTTTCAATCTCCTTGATTTTTGCGGTGTCGCCCTCACGCTTGATGGCCGCATTCTCGATTTCGAGCTGGGCAATCTTACGGGTGACATCATCAAGAGCCTGCGGAACGGAATCCATCTCCAGACGAAGTTTTGCAGCCGCCTCATCGATAAGGTCAATGGCCTTATCAGGCAGGAAACGGTCGGTAATATAGCGTTCGGAGAGCTGAACGGCAGCGATAATGGCCTCATCACGAATACGGACTTTGTGGTGATTCTCGTAGCGTTCCTTCAACCCACGGAGAATAGCTACCGCGCTATCCTCGTCAGGCTCATCGACCATAACCTTCTGGAAACGGCGTTCAAGCGCCTTATCCTTTTCAAAATATTTTTGATATTCATCGAGAGTGGTGGCACCTATGCTGCGGAGTTCGCCACGGGCAAGAGCCGGCTTAAGGATGTTGGCGGCATCCATTGCACCTTCGCCCTTACCAGCACCGATAAGAGTGTGAATCTCATCGATGAAGAGAATAATCTCGCCATCCGACTTGATAATCTCGTTGACAACAGCCTTAAGACGTTCCTCAAATTCACCTTTATACTTGGCACCGGCAATCAGCGCACCCATATCGAGGGAGAAAACCTGCTTTGTCTTCAGATTTTCCGGTACATCGCCACGGACAATACGCTGCGCGAGACCCTCGGCAATCGCCGTCTTACCAGTACCCGGCTCACCGATAAGAATAGGATTATTCTTGGTACGGCGGCTAAGAATCTGGAGGACACGGCGGATTTCCTCGTCACGACCGATGACAGGGTCGAGTTTTCCACTACGAGCCTGTTCATTAAGGTTGATGGCATATTTGTTAAGAGCGTTGTAACGCTCTTCGGCACTTTCATCATTAGCCTTAGAACCCTTGCGGAGTTCATCGATGGCGGCAGAAAGTTCCTTTTCAGTCATACCCGCATCCTTAAGAATGGATGACGCAGAATTGCTTGAAAGGAAAAGCCCCATCAGCAAAGTTTCGATAGTGACATATTCGTCGCCACGCTTCTTGGAGTAATCAATAGCGCGTTCGAGAGCTGTGTTAGAGTCATTACTGAGATATGGTTCACCACCACCGCTGACGCGAGGCAGAGAAGCAATGTCACGATCAACAAGCTGCCCAACCAACTGACCGTTCACGCCCAACTTCTGAAAGATGAAGCGAGTGACCGATTCACCCTTTTCGAGCAGAGCCTTGAGCAGGTGAGAAGGTTCGATAGCTTGATTGCCATTCTGACGGACCAATTGAACTGCCCGCTGAACGACTTCCTGAGATTTGATTGTAAAGTTATCGAAGTTCATAATTGTTATTTTTTAGTTCTGCTATAAGAGGTGCAATATCTGTGCCACAAATGAAAAACGGCAAAAAGGGCTGGACCATGAAAACGGCGGAACGGGAAATTCCATTTTTTGACGTGGGACACTTTTGGGGCAATTTTCAGGGAATAACAAGCTGATTGACAGAGACAGCGAAAAATGGAAGAACGATTGTCCCACAATTTTTTCAACTTGTGCAATGGGGCGATTTCGGGAAAAATTGCCAAATCAGGCACGTTTTGGGGCGAAATAGTGCCAAAAATGCCTTAAAATAAGCTAATTAATTGATTTGCAAGCAAATAGATGCTTGAACTATTCAAAACGGATAGTAGTGGTGGGCTTGATGGTGGAAATGATGTAAGACGGGCCAATCAGGGTGAGGTAGGAGATAACGATAATGCCCACGTTAAGAAGAAGGATGTACCACCAATTGATGTAGATTGGGACATAAGGCATGTAGTAAGCAGCGGCATTAAGACGGATAATGTGGAAATACTGCTGAATGAGCGACAAAGCTATGCCGATGCCATTACCCCATAAAATAGAACGGATGATAAGGCGTTGGGTGAGATAAATGAAGATTCGGCGGATGGAATTGTTGACTGCGCCCAAAGTCTTGAGAATGCCAATCATGCGGATGCGCTCAAGGACAATCATAAGCAATCCGGCAATTAAAGTAAAAGCTGAAACAATTGCCATTAAGATTATGATAATCAGCACATTCATGTTGAGCAAATTGAGCCACGAGAAGAAAGAGCGGTTATTCATGGTGGTGTCGGTGACATTATACATGATATCACCGCCGGAATGATAAACCGATCGAGCCAAAGTGGAGTAAAGATGATAGGATAGGGCCTTTACGTTGTCGATGTCGTTAGTGTTGATGCCGACGTAAGTGCCGGTGAACGGGTCCCAGCCGTTGACATTCTGAATCAGTTTGACGTTGCCTAAAATGTAAGTACCGTCGAACTGGTCGAAGTCGGTGGAGAAAACGCCGACAATGCGGGAATTGCGCACCTTGACGTGAGAATCGATGAAATAAGTGAGAATACGGTCGCCAGTTTTCAGATGCAGCTGGTCGGCAACAATTTTGGAAATGATAACCTCGGAAATGTTGGCTGTGTCGGAAAGGTTGGGAATACGGCCCGACAGCAAGCTGCTGCGGAGATACGACCAATCGAAGCCCGAATCGACGCCACGATAAACCACGCCTTTGAAATCGTCCTCAGTTTTAAGGATGGCAGGTTTTTCGGCAATCAGGCTGATACTGGAAACCATGCTGTGGCAGGAATCAGCCATAACGATAGGGGCAATGTCGCGATAATGAACAGTGTAGATGTCGCGGCTGTAACCCGGAAGTCCGGCATTGGAAACGCGGACGTGGAAATCGAGGGCATAAATCTTGTTGGTGATTTCACGCTTGAAGCCACAGACGATGGTAATGGAAAGAATCATCACCACGATGGCAAGAGTCATTCCTATGACGGCAACAGTGAGACTGGGTGAAGAAGCCTTTTCGCCTTCCGCCCCCAATTTCAGACGCCGAGATATGAACAACTCAAACTTCATAGAGTGTAGCCCGGATAAGCGACAAGCGCATGTTCGAGGACCTCCATGGCACGAGCCAAATCCTCTTTGTTGATGACATAAGCCAAGCGCACTTCATTGATGCCAAGTCCCGGAGTGGTGTAGAAACCAGAAGCAGGCGCCATGAAAACCGTTTGACCTTCATACTGAAAATCGCGGAGACACCATTCGCAGAACGAGTCGGCATTGTCAACAGGAAGGCGGGCCACAGTGTAGAAAGCGCCCATAGGGATAGGCGAGTAGCAGCCATGAATCTTGTTGATGCTGTCGATTAAGAATTTGCGGCGATCGACATATTCGTTGTAAGTGTCGAGCATATATTCAGTGGAGGCATCGATTGACGCTTCGGCTATGATTTGACCGATGAGAGGAGGGCTAAGACGAGCCTGACAGAACTTCATAACGTTCTTTTTCAGCTCCTTATGCTTGGTGATGATAGCACCGATGCGGATGCCACATTCGCTGTAACGCTTGGAAACAGAGTCGATGAGGACAACCTGATTTTCGATGCCAGGAAGGTGGAACGCAGAAATGTAAGGTGCGCCAGTGTAGCAAAATTCACGATATACCTCGTCGGAAAACAAGAACAGATTGTGATTTTTGACAATGTCGCGGAGCTGGTTCATCTCCTTTTGAGTATAAAGATAGCCCGTAGGGTTATTTGGATTGCAGATAAGGATGCCCTTGGTGCGCGGAGTAATCAGCTTTTCAAACTCCTCAAGAGGCGGCATGGCAAAGCCGTTCTCGATGGAAGAAGGCAAAGTTTTGATGACGGCACCGGCAGAAATCGCGAACGCCATATAGTTGGCATAAGCAGGTTCGGGGACAATGATTTCATCGCCCGGGTCGAGACAGGCCATGAAAGCGAAAAGCACGGCTTCGGAGCCGCCAGTGGTGATGATGATGTCGTCAACATCAACATTGATATTGAATTTTTGGTAATAAGTGACCAATTTTTCGCGAAGAGAGCGAAGACCTTCGGAAGGGCTATATTCCAAGACTTTGCGGTCGATATGCTTGAGAGCTTCGAGCGCATTGGGAGGAGTGGGGAGGTCGGGCTGACCGATATTAAGGTGATAGACCTTAATGCCACGAGCTTTTGCCTCGTTAGCAAGCGGCACTAACTTGCGAATTGGTGACTGCGGCATTTCAATGCCACGTTGAGAAATATTCGGCATTACTTGAATTGTAAATAAAACATTGTGCAAAATTAATCAAAAAGGAGAAACGAGAGCCATAAAATCGGATATATTTGCCAAGAAAGGAGAAAAGAAGATGGGAGTGGACACATTATTATATGTATAAATACAACATTACAGTGGCGAGCTACCTTGCAGGCAAGAATGACTATTCACGACTTTTTCGACGATTTTGATAATTATTTTTCAATTATTTTGAGCGGTTAACGTGTATTTCTTTGTTTTGACGCGACAAACATAGTAACTTTGCAGACCAAAAGAAAAAGAAATGGGATTTGCAAAAAAAATATGTTTGTTAGTTGTTTCTCCACAAGACGGATGGAAGGAAATCAGCAAAGAAATAGTGCCGGTGCAGGCGCTGCTACGCGGCGTGATGTTTCCGATGCTTGCGGTGCTGGCAATCACGCCATTCGCCAATATGCTGTACAGGCCTGAGGTGACCAGTCTGTCGTTCACGATACAAAATGCGATAGTGGAATTTGTGAAATACTTTTTCGGGTATTTCCTGAGCAGCTATTTTCTTGGAGGATTGTTTCCGCAGCTGAACAAATCGAAGAGTTCACAGAACAAGATGAACATTTTCATCGCGTACAATATGATAATATTGATTTTAATAAACATTGTGCGCAATCTGTTGCCGACACCATTGCCAATGGTTGACATATTGCAGTTCTATGTGATATTCGTGATATACAAAGGCAAGGATTTTTTGGGAATAGAAGAAAACGGAACAAAATTTGTGGTATTGGCATCAGTGTTCATAATATTGGCACCATTTGCCATAGGACAGATATTTAGTGCAATATTACCAAAACCGATAAGCTAAATGGCTGAATCGCAAATAAATATTAAGAACAGAAGAGCAACTTTCGATTATGAGATAATCGAAACGTTCACTGCTGGAATAGTGCTTTTCGGTACGGAAATCAAATCGATACGGCAAGGAAAAGCCGGATTGAGCGATACATTCTGTTATGACGCAAACGGAGAAATTTGGGTGCAGAACATGTACATAGCCGAATACAGCTACGGGTCGTACAACAACCACGCGACACGAAGGGACAGAAAATTGCTGCTGAACAAGAAGGAAATAACTAAAATGCTGAAATACAGTCAACAGGCTGGATTTTCACTGATCCCTCTTAGAATGTTCATCAATGAAAAAGGGCTTGCAAAACTGGTTGTGGCCATTGCCAAAGGTAAGAAGCAGTACGATAAACGTCAGGCAATCAAGGAAAGAGAAGATAAACGGAGCATCGACAGGATGTTCAAGAAATAAGCAGTTTATTAGAGAATTGAGGCGCAAAAACTGACAAATTGTCAGAATAAACGGAATCCGAAAATCAGCCAACTGCCTTACTGCAAATGATTAAGGCTTGCGAACCATCGCAAAGAGTTACGCCAAACAAATAAACATCACCACCATCGGAAACTTTCAATTTCTTTTTCAATTGTGACGCTGTGAGTGGAAAATTGCGCACTGCTATGTTGGCAGCTGGATAATGCCTGCTGAAAGACTTAATTTCAGAAGAATGATAAGGCAAAATCTCATTGATTCGGAATTTCCTACCAGGAAAATCAGCGATGAAACGGGAAGAAATGAACAAATGCGTATTGGCATGAAGCGCGTCAATATTGAAATGCGAAGAAAGCAGACCAAAGGCGTTAGTTTTCATAACGCAGACATTCGGCTCGTAGAGATATTGCTCAGGCTCAGGAATTGCCGAAGATACCTCGGTGGATAAATCTTCAAGAAGATAGTTGAACCGTTCAACAGAATCGGTGGAAAAATTGATTGTATGGATAGTAACAGGCTTGATTTTTTCGATGAAATCGATGCAAAACAGCAATTCCTTACATTCATTACGCAAAGCGACTATGTAAACGTTGGTGACATTGTGAAGTTCGCGCAAGGATTGGGTGATGTCGAGCATCGGGGAAGCCTTGATGATAAGCCGCGATGAAATTCGGGAAATCGAATCGAGTAGGGCAATCACATTGGGTTGACAGTCGGAAATAGCATAGATTCGGAAACCATTTTCCGCACGACGTGCAGGGTCGATGAAGACAGAATCGTATTTATTGGCTGTGATGCTGATATAATCAATTGAATTGCAGCTAATTACGCTGACGTTTTGAGCCATTTTGGACATGTTCAACGCGTCAATTGAGGCAATTTCTGGGTTTAATTCAATGGCTGTGAGTGATTTAACCTTTTGAGAAATGTAAAAGGCATCGATGCAAAGTCCGGCGGTCATGTCGAGAACATTATCGTCACTATTAAATAATGTGGAATGGAATTTGGCGATTTGTTCAGCAGTGCATTGTTCAGCGGATAATTCGTTGGGGAAAAGAAATTCAGAGTTTGCCAAAATTTCGGGAATTTTCAGTTTGTGCTTTTGGCGGCATTGAATTTGAAGAATCGCAAAGTTGATGTCGAAGCCCAAATCAGTGCGGCGAGAATATTTCAGGCGCAAGCTATCAGGGTCATCACCGAGATGCTCTGCAATGAAATCAAAGAATTGTTTGTTGATGTCTGAAATAATTTTCTGCATTCTAAAGTCCGTGAGAATTGAATATTTGAAAATACTTTTATAAGTGGTGGGAAAATACCATCAAAAATTGCGCATAAATGATTCGCAATGCAAAGTAAGGCAAATGCCTTGAAAGAGGCAAATATAAGAGCGGAAAAGTTCTTAAATAAAAATCATAATTTATATTATGTTAAATAAGATTTTTGGATATATAGAGGGATGTTGTAGGAATGGATTAGCGTTACTGCCCCATGATTTTGCCCCATGGATTTGGGGGATTTTTCATTATAGATGGACTTTGAGGGATTAATCATGCTTGACCGAATTTTCATTTTAATTTGAGTTTATTGTTCTGAGATTACTTGTTATCTGTGTTAGATTGATATGCTTTGTATTTCAAAAGTGCTTTGATTAATTTGGAAATTGCCCATACCTAATTGGGAACTGGGCTGTTTTCTTTATGTGCAACGAATTAAATTTGAAAAGTGCTTTGATTAATATTGGAAAATAAGACTCTCCTACTTAATTATGCGCTTTGCTGCTTTCAATGTGACACTCGTTTTGGAAATTGCTTAGCCGTATTCGGAATTGGATGCTTTATTTGATGTGCTCCTGTGCCCGATTAATGCAACGCAATGCTTTCAAGAAGTTATTTGGCAAAATTCAAAATTAGTTATCACCCATCAATTTAATGTCCTGATTATTTGCTGATTGTGGCACAGATTGCTTACAGCGGAATGGCAAGTGTTTGTGATTCAGACTTTTGCAATATTATTTGAAATGAATTGGGAACAAAAAAAGCCGTGAACCAAGGTCCACGACTTTTTTGTTAGCAGCGCAATGCCCTACTTGGATGCATCAAGAGCATTCAGCTTGTCACCCATGTTGAGTGCATAGTAAATGCCACGGAGAGCGGTCTTTGCATCAGTGTTTTCCTTGTCGAGCTGATAAGCTTTTTCCATGTAAGGAAGAGCCTGAGTGTAGAAAGGATTAACGACCTTTGCAAGAGCTGCACCTGTGAGATTAGGATTGTTGTCGCGAGCCTTTACAGCTTTGTTGAAGTAGTAACGACCTACATCGAAAAGACCTTTTGCATATTCAGGATTGATTTCGATTGACTTCTTATAGTAAGGCAGAGCTGCTTCAATGTCCTTTTTCTGGTTCTCAAGGAGAATACCTTTAAGGTCTTGAAGTTCAGCATTGTTAGCGTTCATTGAGATAGCCTGATCAACATAAGTGTTAGCTTCGTCGTAGTTCTGCTTGTTCATCAAATCGTTGATGATGATACGAACATACTGCATATCGGTTTTGCCGAAAACAGGAAGAGCTTCCTTGGCCATTTGAACTATACCAGCATCGTCCTTCATACCAGCATAGCACTGGATTGCATAATCGAAAGCCTCTTTTTTGAGGTAACCACTTTTGCGAGCTTTAGCGAAAGCATCGACAGCGCCTTTGTAGTTTTCACCTTGCCAAGCAGCAATTCCTTGATAGAAACGTACTTGACCAATGATGGAATCAGGAATATTGACTTTAGTGTCCTTCAGATAGCCAGTTTGAGGCATTGAAGCGAAAATGTCCCAGCATTTAGCTGCATTTGCCCAATCCTTAGCTTCGTAGAAATCGCTACCAGCCTGACTGAAATCGTTAACGTGACCACTAATCATATTGATGATGTCCTTAGAGAACTTGGTCTTAACTTTTTGTTTGCCAGTCTTTTTATCAATTTTGGGGGAGCCATCCTTTTCAGTTTCGCCGACTGAGTCAAGCGGAAGAGCCTTAACGAGATAATCATAGCCATCAAGGAGAGCATTTGCCATTTCCTTAGCGTCAGGCTTTTGGCCGA
This sequence comes from Muribaculaceae bacterium, assembly GCA_022484565.1. Classification (GTDB taxonomy): domain Bacteria; phylum Bacteroidota; class Bacteroidia; order Bacteroidales; family Muribaculaceae; genus JAKVKZ01. Next base: position 38,427 of record JAKVKZ010000007.1, on the reverse strand, counting down.
TAGCCTTCTGTCCCATCATCTTGTCGTAGATACCGAAAGAAGCTTTGCCGGCAGTGAACCAAGTTTCAGCAAGTCCCTTCGACTCAGCATTTGTAAGAGCAGGTTTAAGATTATTCAAAGCGCTCTTATAGGTCTCGATTTTGACATCCATACCGCTGATGTCCTTTGATGCCTGCTTAACAACGCTCATCTGTGCGAAAGCGCAAGGAGCGAGAAGTGAAGAGCAAGCCAAAAATAGAACTAATTTTTTCATGTCAGTTAATTTTTGAATTATACTTAATTAAATATTTGTGTCGTTGTTGTCGGAATCGTCGTTGTCAGTAGCTTCGTCCGGTTCATCAGGAACATCAGGGACTATGCCTGAATTGTCGGGAACATCGGGAACGTCCGTCGGATTATTCACGTCGTCGGCAGCATCCCCTTCCGAGTCAGCTTCGCTTTGGACTTTGCAGACGGAAGCAATCTCGTCGTTGCGCTTCTCAAGATTGATGAGCTTGACGCCCTGAGTGGCGCGGCCCATAATGCGAACGTCAGCAACTTTAAGACGGATTGTGATGCCCGACTTGTTGATGATGACGAGGTCGTTATTATCGTTTACGCTCTTGATGGCAACGAGTTTACCGGTCTTGTCGGTGACGTTAAGAGTCTTGACACCCTTTCCGCCACGGTTAGTGATACGATAATCCTCGAGTTCGGAACGTTTGCCGAAGCCCTGTTCGGAAACCACCATAACAGTGTTGGAAGTGTCCGGCTGCATGCAAATCATGCCGACAACAGCATCGTCAGGACCATCGAGATGCATACCGTGAACACCTGTAGCATTACGCCCCATTGTGCGGACTGTGGATTCATCAAAACGGATGGCGCGACCATTGCGGTTGGCAATGATGACTTGCGACTTGCCGTCGGTGAGACGCGTCTGAATCACGCTGTCACCTTCAAGAATGTTGATGGCGTTGACACCGTTAAGGCGAGGACGGGAATAATCGCTAAGGCTCGTTTTCTTGATGATACCATGCTCGGTGCAGAAAATGATGTTGTGCGAAGCGTTGTATTCAGGATCACTGAGTTGCTTAACACGGATGAAGGCGTTAATCTTGTCGTCAGGGTCGATGTTGAGCATATTCTGGATAGCCCTACCCTTTGAATTCTTAGTGCCTTCAGGAATTTCATAAACTTTGAGCCAATAGCAGCGTCCCTTCTGAGTGAAGAAGAGCATGTAATTGTGCATCGAAGCCGGATAGATATATTCGATGAAATCCTCGTCGCGAGTGTCGCTGCCCTTAGCCCCTACTCCACCACGATTTTGAGCGCGGAAGTCGGAAAGCGGAGTACGCTTGATGTAGCCAAGATGCGAGATAGTGATAATCATCTCATCATCAGCATAGAAGTCCTCAGCATTGAATTCTTCAGAAGCGTAAACTATTTCGGTGCGGCGTTCGTCGCCATATTTATCACGAACTGCAATAAGCTCATCTTCAATCACTTTGCGGCAAACAGCAGGGTCGGTAAGAATTTCCTCGAGGTGGTGGATGAGTTTTTGAAGTTCATCGAATTCCTCGTGGAGCTTGTCCTGACCAAGGTGAGTGAGCTGGCGGAGACGCATCTCAACGATATCACGCGTTTGGATATCATCAAGGCCGAAGCGTTCAGAAAGACGCTGGCGGGCTTCGTCGGCAGTCTTGCTGCTGCGGATGATGTGAACCACCTCATCGATATTGTCGCAGGCAATGATTTCACCCTCGACGATGTGGGCGCGGTCTTGAGCCTTTTTCTTTTGGAACTCAGTGCGGCGGATAATCACCTCGTGGCGGAAATCAAGGAAATATTGAAGCAGTTGCTTGAGGTTGAGCGTTTGTGGGCGGCCATTAACAAGAGCCACATTATTAACGCTGAACGACGACTGCATTTGAGTCAACTTGAAGAGCTTGTTGAGAACAACGTTGGCATTGGCATCCTTCTTGATGTCGATGACAATGCGCATACCGTTACGGTCGCTCTCATCATTGATATTGGAAATGCCTTCGAGCTTCTTGTCTTCAACCAAGTCGGCAATGTTCTCGATGAGCAGTTTCTTATTTACATTATATGGGATTTCCGTAACAATAATACGGTCGTGCTCAGCTTCGCTTTCAATTTCAGTCTTGGCACGGACAACGATGCGGCCATGCCCAGTTTCAAAGGCTTCACGGACACCGCTGTAACCATATATTATACCGCCTGTAGGGAAATCAGGAGCCTTGATGTACTGCATCATGTCAGTGATGGTCATTTCAGGGTTCTCAATCAGAGCCAAGCAGGCATTGATGGATTCAGTGAGATTGTGAGGAGGCATGTTGGTGGCCATACCGACGGCGATACCAGATGCACCATTCACAAGGAGGTTAGGGAAACTTGCCGGGAGCACTTCAGGCTCCATAAGCGTGTTGTCGAAGTTAGGGACAAAATTCACTGTGTCCTCATCGATGTCGCGCATCATTTCCTCACCCATTTTATTAAGACGGGCCTCAGTGTAACGCATAGCCGCAGGCGGGTCACCATCGACGGAACCGAAGTTACCCTGGCCTTCAATTAATGGATAGCGCAGCGCCCAGTCCTGAGCGAGGCGGACCATAGTGAAATAAATAGAAGCGTCACCATGAGGATGGTATTTACCCATGACTTCACCAACGATACGAGCTGATTTCTTAGTAGGAGCTGTGGAAACATTGCCCAATTTCTCCATACCGAAAAGCACACGCCTATGCACGGGCTTAAAGCCATCACGGACATCCGGCAGGGCGCGAGAAACGATGACCGACATGGAATAATCGATGTAGGCCGATTTCATTTCTTTCTCGATGTTGATCTTTAATATTCGATCTTCTGCTAACATATTTTTAATTAACGTTTTACAAAAAATTGCTTCAACCTTATGCCATTAACGATGCACATAAAAGCGAAGAATCTCTAAGAATGTACAAAGTTAGCATTTTATCTGAAAATACACAGCCTTTTGACAAGATGATTTTGAAAAAGTTTAATGTGAAAGCGGCCATAATGATGACAAGTGAGCTAAAAATCATTCAATGAAAGAATTTGGCGGAAAAGCATGAAACGAAAATGAGGGCGCAGGATAATCCCGCACCCTCATGCTCGTGAAAACATTGCTAAGTCCCCTTTAAGGACCAGTTTTATCGTCAAATCTTTTTAAGGCCCTTACGGTTTTCGGACGTGGCAGGAACTATGCTTACAGCATAACCGCCGCTGCGTGCAAGCCAAGTCTTCAGCTGCGTCTTGCCCGAAACAAGGACTTTTGTGATTTTGTAGGCAATAGGATTAGTGACATAATCAGCATCGGGAGCATCGGCATAAACTGTGGCGACATATTCCCTGCCCTTGTCGAGGAAATCAAGGCGGATGCTCGAAGTGCGCGCATTCTCGTTGGTGACACCGCCGATGAACCAATTGTCAGTGCCCTTTGCCTTGCGTGCAATTGTGATGTACTCGCCCGGCTCAGCTTCCAAATATACGCTCTTGTCCCAATCGACTGCCACGTCCTCGATGAACTTGAAGGCATCGAGATGCTTCTCATAATTTTCGGGGAAATCGGCTGCCATCTGGAGCGGACTGTACATTGTGACGTAATATGCCAACTGCTTGGTGAGCGTGGTCCAAGCCCGCGGTGCATCGGCAGGACGGCCCGGGAACTTGATGAAAACGTCGAAAATGCCCGGAGTGTAGTCCATCGGGCCGCCAATCAGGCGCGTGAACGGCAAAATCTCGGTGTCGTGCGGCATATTGCCGTTAGTGGCCTCATATTCAGTGCCGCGAGCCGATTCATTGCCGATAAGGTTGGGATAAGTGCGGCAAAGTCCTGTGGGGCGAGTGGCCTCGTGCGCGTTGACGCAAATGTGATAGTCAGCCGCCTTTTTCACGCAATAGAGATAATGATTGTTGAGCCATTGGCTGTAATGGTGGTCGCCGCGAGGCATGACATTGCCGACATAGCCTGATTTGACGGCCGTGTAGCCGAAATGATTCATGAATCGGTAGGCAGTGTCGATGTAACGCTCATAATTGCGGGTAGCGCCTGAAGTCTCGTGGTGCATCATCAACCGCATTCCGTGGCTGTGGGCATAATCGTTGAGCATCTTCACGTCGAAATCAGGATAAGGAGTGACAAAATCAAACACATTGTCCTTTTCCTTGCCGAACCAGTCCTCCCAGCCTTGATTCCATCCCTCGATGAGAAGTTGGTCGAAACCATGCTTTGATGCAAAGTCGATGTAGCGCTTCACATTCTCGTTGTTGGCACCATGACGGCCATTAGGCGTGGCATGCGCATAATCGGTGATGCCGAGCTTAACCGATGAAAATTGGTCGGTGTAGCTCCAAGTGCTTTTGCCAGCAATCATCTCCCACCAAACGCCCATATATTTCACTGGCTTAATCCACGAAACGTCCTTATAGGCGCAAGGCTCGTTAAGGTTGAGAGTGATGCGCGAGGCAAGAATATCGCGTGCATCGTTGCTGACAATAACGGTGCGCCAAGGAGATGTGCAAGGAGTTTGCAGATAGCCCTTGTCGCCACGGGTGTCGGGAGTGAGATGCGAAGTGAAGACAAGCGTAGTGTCGTTGAGATTGAGGTGCATACAGGAATAATCCACGAGAGCCGCCTCATGAATGTTCATGTAGATGCCGTCGTCGGTTTTAATCATTAGAGCAGTCTGCACGCCAGTGGGCGAAAATATAGTCTGTGAGGCATTTTTGCACACCGCTTTTGGCAGCAATTCACGGATTTTGGAAAGGCGCGAGATGGTGTAGTCGTATTCCTGAGTGTCGTAATCGCCAGGAATCCAATAGGCAGTGTGGTCGCCAGTCATGGCAAATTCCGTGCGTTCCTCCTTTACTGTGAAGTAGTTGAGATTTTTTTGCAACGGGAATTCATATCTTAAACCGATACCGTCGTTGAAAACACGGAAACGGATAATTATGTTGCGGTCGGCACTTTGCTGATGGAGAGTGACAGCCATTTCATTGTAATGGTTGCGGATTTGGCTCTCTTCGCCCCACACAGGCTTCCAAGTCTCATCGAAAGTGCTGCGGGCTACATCGGTCACAGAAAATCCGTCGAGCAAGTCGGTGCCCGTCTTTAAGTCAAGTCCGAGGCGCGAAGTCTTGATTACCTCTTTGCCCCTGTATTGGAGATTATACGACGGTACTCCCCCATCGAGCAAGTTGAAGGATAAACTGACATTGCCGTCGGGCGATGAAATCTGTTCAGCCATGACAAGGCCGAAAGTCAGCAGGCCAATGGCAGATATAAGAAAACGTTTGAACATTTACGGTAAATATTAAGTTAGTAATTGATTTTATTTCGCTATACAAAGGTATAAATACATATTATAAAATGGGAACGATACAGAAAAAATATAGTGGAAAACAAGGGAATTGCGATTTTAACAAGTTGAACGGGAGAAAATTAGAAATTATCGGGAAAAGATAAAATATAGCGGATAGAGAGATTGGAAAGTTGCAAAAAACGCCGTAAAACGAAGAAATGGCTAAGATTTTGGCATAATTATTGCTCAATTAATTAATATTAGTGCTTGAAAGAGGCTAAAATAGAACAAACATTAATAAATTTGTAGTAATAAAATAATGAGAACAACAGAAAATAAATATATGAGACAAGAAATGAACGACGTAGCCAAGATGTTAAGCCGATTCTTGAAGCAACCATACGATGGCCCCGAATTCACGAACGATGACGAAGACGACGATGAACCGGAGTTCAAAGGAAAAGAATCAGATGAACCAACGGGCGAAAAGAAGTCGTCTTCGCACAGCCGCACAGCCGTAAAGAAAGGCAATGGCACTCCCATACTCGACAAGTACGGGAAAGACCTTACGCGCGATGCTGAGGAGGACAAGTTGGACCCAGTGGTGGGCCGCGAAAAAGAGATTGAACGTCTTGCCCAGATACTAAGCAGGAAAAAGAAAAACAATCCTGTGCTTATAGGTGAGCCTGGAGTTGGAAAATCAGCCATTGTGGAAGGTCTGGCAATAAGGATAATACAAAGGAAAGTGGCACGCGTGCTTTTCGACAAGCGCGTGGTGATGCTTGATATGGCTTCGATTGTGGCAGGTACAAAATACCGCGGACAATTTGAGGAACGCATCAAAGCAGTGATTGACGAATTGAGCCACAATAAGGACGTGATACTCTTTATCGACGAGATACATACAATTGTCGGAGCAGGCAGCGCAACCGGAACAATGGATGCCGCAAACCTGCTGAAACCGGCACTTGCCCGTGGCGAAATACAATGCATCGGAGCGACCACGCTTGATGAATACCGTAAAAGCATTGAAAAGGACGGCGCACTTGAACGCCGTTTCCAAAAAGTTATGGTGGAACCTACAACTGCCGAAGAAACATTGCAGATTCTGAACAACATAAAATGCAAATACGAGGAGCATCACGGAGTGGTTTACACGCCTGAAGCAATTGAAGCATGCGTGAAACTGACCGACCGCTATGTGAGCGACCGCAATTTCCCTGACAAGGCAATCGACGCGCTCGATGAGGCGGGTGCAAGAGTGCATATTTCAAATATTGTAGTGCCTAAGGAAATCGACAATCTTGAAAAACAGATTGAAGAATTACAGAAAGATAAGGTGAAAGCAGCGCAGGCACAGAATTTTGAAAGTGCTGCCAACTATCGTGACCAGCAGGTTCAGCTGACAAAGAAACTTGAAGATGCCAAGGCACAGTGGGAAGAGGATTTGGCCAAACGGCGTGAGACGGTGGATGCCGACACCGTGGCAGTTGTAGTTGCCATGATGACAGGTGTTCCTGTCCAACGCATAGCGCAGGCCGAAGGAATCCGACTGCTGAACATGTGCGAGGAGCTGAAGAATCAGGTCGTCGGACAGGACGAGGCAATCGACACCATATCAAAAGCCATCAGGCGCAACCGCGTTGGGCTTCGAGACCCTAACCGCCCTATCGGCTCATTCATGTTCCTTGGTCCGACAGGCGTCGGCAAGACATTGCTTGCCAAGAAACTCGCTGAATTTCTGTTTGGCTCAGCCGACACGCTTATCCGTGTGGATATGAGCGAATATATGGAGAAATTCACGGTGTCGCGTCTGGTAGGAGCGCCTCCGGGCTACGTGGGCTATGAGGAAGGCGGACAACTTACTGAAAAAGTACGCCGTCACCCCTACTCCGTCGTGCTTCTTGACGAAATTGAGAAAGCGCATCCTGATGTGTTCAATATGCTTCTCCAAGTGATGGACGAAGGTCAATTGACCGACAGCTACGGGCGTAAAGTCGATTTTAAGAATACGATTCTGATAATGACCTCGAACATCGGTTCACGCGAACTGAAGGACTTCGGTGGCGGTATCGGTTTCAATACGGCGAACTTGACTAAGGAATACAGCCGCGACGTGATAATGAAGGCACTCAACCGCCAATTCTCGCCGGAATTCCTTAACCGTGTAGACGACATTGTAGTGTTCGATTCGCTCGACAAGAAGTCAATCTCGCAGATTATCGAAATTGAGCTGAAATCATTCTACAAGAGAGTTGACGATTTAGGCTTCAAACTTGTGATAACTGACGATGCTAAAGATTTTGTGTCAACCAAGGGTTACGACAAGCAATATGGAGCACGTCCACTGAAACGTGCCATCCAAAACTATGTGGAGGACACCCTTGCAGAGATATTGCTTAAGGGAGAGGCAAAGCCGAACGACGTGATTAAAATTGATGTCAACGAGAAAAAGGACGGTCTCAATGCAACAATTGAACATTGCAAAGAAGCGGAAACCTGCCCGGAAGCGACAAAATAGCACAGTAAACATAAATACAAATGATAAAATGTCATACTTCAACAGTATGGCATTTTTTTTGCTAAAAAATAGAAATAGATAACAATTAATAAATCAGATATATTATGCAAAAAGGTTCTATTGGGGTAACAACAGAAAACATATTCCCCGTCATAAAGAAATTTCTCTACAGTGACCACGAAATTTTTCTTCGTGAAGTAATATCAAATGCCGTGGATGCGACGCAAAAGCTGAAAACGCTGGCATCGGTAGGCGACTACAAGGGTGAACTTGGCGACATGAAAGTGAATGTCACCATCGACAAGGACAAAGGCACTCTGACAGTGAGCGACCGAGGCATCGGCATGACAGCCGAGGATATTGACAAATATATCAATCAAATCGCATTCTCAGGCGCTGAAGAGTTCCTTGCCAAATATAAGGACAATGCAAATTCCATTATAGGACATTTTGGACTTGGGTTCTACTCCGCCTTCATGGTGTCGAAGAAAGTTGAAATCCATTCATTGTCGTACAAGGAAGGTGCTAAGGCCGTAAATTGGAGTTGCACCGGCAGTCCTGAATATGAGATGACCGACGGTGACAAGACCGACCGCGGAACTGACATTGTGATGTACATTGACGACGACAACAAGGAATTCCTTGAAAAGACCAAGATTGATGGCCTGTTGAAGAAATATTGCCGTTTCCTGCCTGTACAGATTATTTTCGGCAAAAAGCAGAAATGGGAAAAGGATAAATACGTGGATACCGACGAGGACAACGTAATCAACGATGTTGAGCCGCTCTGGATGAAAAAGCCGGCTGACCTGAAAGATGAGGATTATCTGAAATTTTATCACGCAATTCAGCCCGGACAGGACGACCCGCTATTCTGGATACATCTGAACGTGGATTTCCCGTTCACTCTGACAGGAATACTTTACTTCCCGAAAATCCACAACAATTTTGAAGTTCGCAAGGACCGCATACAACTCTACTGCAATCAGGTGTTTGTAACCGATTCAGTGGAAGGCGTGGTGCCGGAATTCATGATGCTGCTTCAGGGCGTGATTGATTCGCCTGATATTCCTTTGAACGTGTCGCGTTCATATCTGCAAAGTGATGCCAACGTGAAGAAGATTTCATCGTATATCACCAAGAAAGTTTCATCGCGTCTGGAAGAAATAGCCAAGAATGAGCCTCAGGATTTCGAGAAGAAATGGAACGACGTGAAGATATTCATACAATATGGTATGCTTACTGACGAGAAGTTCTGCGATTCAGCCATGAAATTTGCGCTGATGGAGGATACTGACGGCAAATTCTTCAAGATTGACGATTACAAGAAACTTATAACCACTGCCCAGACAGACAAGGACGGCAACCTTATCTTCCTTTATGCCAACAACAAGGAAGAACAGTACACTTACATTAAGGCCGCCAAGGACAAGGGCTACAATGTGCTGTTCATGGACAGTCAGCTCGACCCTCACTTCATCGGACTGCTTGAGAGAAAAATCGAAAAGAGCCGCTTCGAGCGCGTGGATGCTGACGTGATTGACAACATTATCCGCCAAAAGGACAAGAAAGAGGCAGAACTCGACCCTATGCAGCGCAACATTATGACCACAATGTTCAAATCGCAGATACCTGCCATGGGCAAGAGCGAATTCATGATTCTGTTCGAGCCGTTGAGCGAGAATGCCCAGCCGGTTGTAATCACTCAAAGCGAATATATGCGCCGAATGAAGGAAATGGCGGCAATGCAGCCTGGCATGAGTTTCTATGGCGAACTGCCCGACAGCTACAACATGACACTTAATGTGGAGCATCCAGTGGTGAAGAAAATCATGGAATCGGCTGTGGCTGAGCTTGAAAAGGACATCAAGCCGCTCGACACCGAACTTGAAAGCACTAATGCCGCAATCAAGGCTATTCATGATGCCAAGAAAGATGATAAAGAACTCGACGAAGACAAGAAAAAGGAACTTGCCGACAACGAGAAGAAAGCCGAGGACATACGCAAGAGCGAATCGGAAATCATCACAAAATATGCCAGCCAGCAGGATAAGGTTAAGCAATTGGTTGACATTGCATTGCTTGGCAATGGCCTGCTGAAGGGTGAAGCCCTGAATAATTTCCTGAAACGTTCAGTGGATTTGCTTTAATAAGCAATATTTGAAAAATAATAAAGGCGGCAATTTCCCAAACAGAGATTGCCGCCTTATTAATTTTGCATCATCAATAATTCCGACTGCTAAATAGGGACTACAAGCATCGGGGTGTCGGAGTGGAAAATCATGCGGTGCGCAATGCTCGGATTGAAAAGGCGGGCAAAGATATTGCGCTTTTTGTTAGGGACAAGAATCAAGTCGATTTGAGCCGACTTGACGAAATCGTCCACATCGTTGATGAAATTCTCTTCCGAAAAACGCTTTGTGGCGAAAGAATAGTCGGGATAATGCGATTTGCAGTAGGAAAGAAGCGAATTCAGACTTGAATCGACGACTCCCCTATCGGAAACATCGTCAATTGGAATTGCCGTAATGTTTAGATTGTTGCCGTCGAACATCCGCGCGAAAATGTCGAATGAAATCAAATCCTGCTGATTCAGATTGCTGAAGAAAATGATGTTTTTCACATCATTCACATGCTTCAGCGAAATCTTTTCAGGCACAGTCAGCACGGGGAATTTTCCGGCATCGAGCACTTCAGCTGTGACGCTGCCAATCAGGTCGGCCTCCTTCTTATCCTTTCCACGAGTACCCATCACTATAAGCGATGGCTGAATTTCCTTGGCATTGTTGAGAATGGCATTTTCGGGGACGCCTTCGGTGATGACAGTGGAGAAATTCACATCGGCAAGTTCGCCTGAAGCAATGGCCTCTTTGATTGTCTTTTCAAATCTGCGCATTTTCTCATGGGAATCAATGTCGAGCGCCTTCTCATTTTCAATTGCGAGGGAATTGTTCTCGAATTCATCGCTGTCGAATGGCATCAGCCCACTGAAACTTGCATTCACGAATGAATGAAGAAGAACAGCCTCGCCATGCATCTTTTGGGCAAAATCAAAACCGATTTTGCAGGCTTTCAGTGAATACTCGGAAAAATCAATGGGAATCAGCACTTTCGCATCTTCCTCCTTTTGGTCAAGGACTTCATCGGGTGTCATAATTGAAGATTCTTCAATAATCTTCAGGGCAAGCGGCAAATCCTTTTCGTGGATGCGCACACGTACTCCTGAAGAAATGACAGGTTGAATGAGATTCACGTTGTGTATCACCGTCTCAATGCCTTCCTTTTCGAGCAAAGTCTTGAGGATAATGGCTTTTTCATAGGTGTGAATAGCCACTGTGATTAGTTTGCCACCATTATTACTTGCCATGTCACAAATAATTTAAGAGTGAATATACACTATTCCCATTCAAGGTGAAAATGTCCACCTCGTTCAAAGAGATGCCAAAAAGCGGAAGCTAAAAGGCAGGGAGCAAATCAGGCGTTTTTATTCTGCTTTTCCAGAATTTCAACAGCCATGTCGTAGATTTGCGTATCATCAAGAACAACGATACCGCCGTCAGGTCCTGGTTCTATGTGCAAGCCGCAGTTAGTTCCGAAGGCGTAGTTGGCGCCACCGAAGTAATTTCTTACGGTTTGTACTGTAACATTCAATTTGTCAGCGATTACATGCATGGAACCGCTGGGTAAACTGTCTTTGATGCGACGAAGTTCATTAAATGAAATTGTTTTTGTCATGATACGTATTGTTTATGTTGTAAGTTAACAGTTAATTTTTGTGCTATAAATGTAAGGACAAAGTTTGAAACAGCCAAACAAAAATCAAAATATTTTTTATGTCATATAGCATAAAAAGGCGCAACTGCCATGATTAGGACTAAGTTAAGTAAAATGGCAAACGACAATATCCTGACTTCATTTTCTGAAAAAGTGCCGTCAGCAGTGCATTTGAACCATTTTATGCAGGAAATTCTGCGATAAAGCAGGAAAACAAGCCAGCCTAAAATCATGCCGAGGATTGCTCCGCACAGTATGTCGCCCGGGTAATGCACGCCAAGATAAATGCGGCTGTACGACAGGACGGCTGCCCATAGGAAAATTGTGGCTGAAAAGTGCCACCGCCGCATTATCAGTGTCAGCAGCATGGCCACGCCGAAGGAGTTTGCGGCATGACTTGAAACAAAGCCGTAAAGACCGCCGTGATAGCCGTTGACGATGTGAATTGTGCTTGCCAAAGCCTCGCAATGTGAAGGCCTCAGGCGTTCAACGCTTTGCTTTATGATTGAGGAGGAAATCTGGTCGCACAGTGTGATGGTGACTGCAATGCCTACTGTAATGAGCAATGCCTGCCGCCAATTGTGCTTGAAAATCACATAAATGAGGGCAAGGATTATTGGAATCCACGCGAATTTAGCTGTGGCAAGCCACATGAAACTGTCGAAAAATGGAGCATGAATGCCATTAATCGCGGAAAACACTTCCGTATCGAGATTTTGCAGATACTCCAGCATTGCGAAATCAGATTATTTCCACTGCCTTGCTGCTAATCCACGCCCTGTGCGAATCGTCAGCCTTTACGTCGTACCATTTTTCACTTACGCCCTCTGTCTTGTTCTCGACCGAGTCAACAATCTGCACTTTCATGCCTTCATTCAACAGGAAAGCCTCTTCCGACTTGTCCTTTGGAACTCGTGGAGAAGTGCTCAATGTGGTTGACGACACAGTAACGATGGCATATTCATGATTCATGGCCTTGGATTGCAGGTGCGATGAGCAACTGATTGCCACGATGGTGAACAACAGCAACGCAGCACCGCCGAAAAATCCGAGTTTGCGCAGTGGCACTGACGATGCAAAAATGTAAAGCGCAACCGCTCCGAGAAACAGCAGGAAGCAGACCACTCCAATTATCGCCCATGAATTCGACGATTCACGGCTTATGAGCGAGTCGATGAGGTTGGAAAGGAATGATGCACCTATGTCGGCATTGTTTTGAATCTTGCCGTTGACAAAATCGAGATTGGTCTTGGCATCGGCATTTGACGGGTTCAGAATCAGAGCACGCTCATAATATAGAATTGATTTGCCCATATTTCCGAGCCTGTAATAAGTGTTGCCGATATTGTAGTAAAGTTCACTCGACGTGCCCTTGGTTTTGGCTGCATTCAGATAAAGTTCAAGAGCCTCGTTAAAATTGTCCTTTGAATATAAGTCGTTGGCTTTTTGCGTAATGTCCTGGGCAAATACCATGAAAGGAAATGCCAAAGAGAATAATATTGCTAAAAATGATTTCATAATTATCGTCTATTTACGCTTTGTATTTTCAAGTTTGTCCATAATGTCGGTGGCTGAATTGAGAACTTCGCCCATGTCGGCATCGCTTGAAGCCGGAGCATATTGGGCAAATTCGCATTTGTCGAGAATTGAGAGAACCAATGCCGTGGTCTCTTGGTCAGCGCCGAATTTAGTAAGCTCTGATTCAATGTTTTCCTTGTTAAGCGCGGAAACAGGAATACCGAGCTTGTCGCTGAGATAGCCCCAAAGAGCGGTGAGCATTTCAGCATAGAATTTACTGCTGTCGTGCGCATTCAGGTATTGTCGTGCCGATTTCAGACGCTTCTTTGCTATCTTGTTTGCCCGTTTAGTCTTCATCAACTTCAGGTTCGAGCGCTCTTTCAATGTCTTGCGATAATAAATGAGCAGAGCGATGAACGCAATCAGCGGAATTATATAGAACAGCCAGTAGCTGAATTCAGTGATGAAATAGCTATGAGTTTTCGACAGATTCAAGTCACCCGTCTTGATGTGCAGGATGTCAGTGTTCTTCTGCTCCAGACCTTTCTTATAGTGGGCTGAAGGAGAGCCTTTGCCTTTGGCTACGTTGACATTGTATTTCGGAGTGGTGAGCGTTACGTATTTTCCCGTTTCTGGGTTAAAATATGTGAACACTGTGCCCGGAATATCGAAATTGCCTGTGAATTGCGGGATAAACGTATAGTTGATTGTTGTGGTGCCTGCTACTGTGCCACCTACAGGACCTGCCTTAACAGTGCTTTGCGGGTCGTAAACGTCGAACTGCGATGGGAAATTGATTGTAGGCGTCTTCAGATACTTGATGTTGCCGGTACCGCTGATTACATACGTCAACGCAGCGGTCTCGTAAGTCTTAAGATGCTGAGGCTTGATGCTCGTGGCAACTCTGAATGAACCTACTGCACCATTAAATGTTGCTGGTTTTGGATTAGGCAGCGGAGTGATGTAAACAGTGGCTGAATTTGACTTTACATGCAGTTTCTTTTCTACCGGCTGGCGAATTACACCGAACATGCTGCGGAAAGTGTCGTACTGCACTGCGGTGACATCGTAGTCGCCTGAAGTGATGGTGAGTTTACCCGACTGTTGCGGGAATAGGATGCAGCGTTTGAGCACCGCCACCATGTAGTTCTCGCCCCCTACCCGCTCAATTTTGTTGAGGCTCGGCTGCATCGGCAAATCCTCAATCAGGAAACCGTTGAACGAGGATTGGAGTGTAGGCATGAACTGCGAAATTTGATATTTTGTGTAAAGTTTGATTGTGCAGACCACCGCTTCTTGCTCGTAAACTCTTGGTTTCGACAGTGTAATGCGGACAAACAGGTCGTGCGATTTCACCGGCGATGACGACGATTGAGTGTCGAGATTGTCGATTTGCACGCTTTGCGACTGTTGGCTTGACGATGCTGCCCTGCTCGACGAAACAATCTCTATTGTAATCGGATTCGTTACAAGCCGGTGGCCTTTCGCCTCAATCACAGCACCTCCAACGGTGTATCTGCCGGGCTTAATGGCTTTGTAGGTCATCGTGTATTCTTCCGACGAGCTGCTTGAACTTACACCATTAATCCATTGTGAGCTATAGGAGGTGGAAGTGGCCGGACCGTAAATCAGTTGAGATCCTCCCACTTGCGGAGCGCGGAAGCCTTCGCCTTCGGCATTGCGGAGGACAAAGGTGATATTGAATTTATTGCCTTGTACGACCTGCCGTGGAGCTTGGACAGAAAACGACACTCCCGCGCTTGCCGACCACGAGGTCAGAAGCATGAAAAGTGTCAGTAAAATAAATGATTTAAATATTTTCATAACCTAATCCAATTCTTTTTTACCATTGATTGCCTGTGCGCCGCTGCGAGGCCTCCTTGTCTTTTGCCTTTGCGGCATTCACTTTCTGCTGAGTGGCACGCTCATTATCCTGCATAGTTTTCAGAATTTGCTCAATATTGTTTTGGCTCATTCCGCTTTGCTGCTTCTGTTGCTGTTTGTTCTGATTGTTATTGTTGTTCTGTTTATCTTTATTCTGCTTGTCCTTATTCTGGTCTTGCTTGTTCTTGTCTTTATCGTCTTTTTTCTTGTCCTTGTTGTTCTTATTGTTTTTGCCGCCCTTATCCTGCTGCTGTTTCTTCAGCTGGGCAAGGCGCAGATTGTCGCGGGCCTGGTCGTCGTCGGGATTACGGCGCAGGGAATTCTTGTAGTATTCAATGCTTTTTGCGTATTCCTTCTGGTTGAAAGCTATATTTCCAAGATTGTAGAATGCTTTTGCCTGCAAATCAATGCTTTTCGACGATTTTGCCACTTTTTCCAAAAGATTTGTGGCCTGACTGATTGGCGAATTTTTTGAGTCAGCCTTTGAGCCGTTGTCCTGACGGATTAACGACAGTGCAAGGTTGTAAGAGCCAATCATTGAAGCGCCGTTTGCCTGAAGTGCCTTTCTGTACTCGACTTCGGCCTCGGAATACCGCTTATCGTTGTAATATTTATTGCCTTGCTTGATGAATGCACGCTCTTTCTTGTTTGTCGGGTCTGTCGTCTTGTTGTCGGCAACGGCAGGCTCAACTGCAAAAAGCGAGATGAGCATGAATAATATTATATAAAATGATTTCTTCATTTTTTATTCTCCTTAGTAAAGAAATTAATGTTTTTAAGCCATGATATTTTGCTGTTGCCCGCAAAAATATCAAGTATTAAAAATGCCAGTGTCAACCATGCGAAAATCGGGAACTGCTCATCGTGCTGAGTGTATTCAAACGTCTGAAGGTCCGATTTCGCCAATTTTTGCAGATGGTCGATTAAAGTTGTGGCAGCATCGCTGGAACCTCCCGAAATGTACGCGCCTTTTCCGGCTGCGGCTATTTCCTGTGCCGTTTTCTCGTCGAGGCATGTGGTCACCACATTTCCGTTATCATCCTTGAAAAGGCCTCCGTTGCCGAGTGGAATGGTTGAGCCTTTAGTTGAACCGATACCAATCACATTCACCTGAATGCCGCTTTTACGCGCATCGGTGGCGGCAGCCACAGCATCATCCTCGTGGTTCTCACCATCAGTGATTACCACAATAGCTTTTTGTGATTTGCTGTTCTGCGTGAATGAGTTGGCCGCAAGTTTTATGGCTGCACCTATTGCTGTTCCTTGAGTCGGTACCATTTTAGTGCTTACCTCGTTGAGGAACATTTTTGCCGAAACGTAATCAGTAGTGATAGGCAGCTGTGTGTAGGCGTTGCCCGCAAAAACTATTAATCCCACTTTGTCGTTCTCGAAATTATCAATCATCTTTTCAAGAATCATCTTCGACAATTGCAGGCGGCTCACTCCGTTGGGATCGTCGGTCGCTGAAGCCATCATGGAATTCGACACATCAAGCGCAATCATCACCTCAATGCCGTGAACTTTCACTTTCTGGTCCTTCGCGCCAGCCCGAGGCCTAGCAAGGATAACCACAATCAGAGCGACAGCAATGAGCTGAAGCGTGATTTTTATCCAAGGCATATATTTCGACGTGTCGGGCATCAATTTGGCAAGCACCTCAAGATGACCGAATTTTTGAAGATTCCTGGTCCTTGAGAATTTTGCCAAAAGGAAAAGTGCCAATAATAGCGGAATTATCAGCAGTAATAAAAAGTATTGTGGATTTGCGAAACTGAACATAATTTTTAATTCAATTATTGAAAATCAAACTGCCAACGTGTGGCATCAAGGAATCTTCCTCAATATCGTGTAGCGTATCGTCATATCGGCTGCTACAAGGATGAAAAGCAATATAGCCCAAGGCAGATAATTGTCCTCGGTGTGGCTGAAATTCTTCACATCAAGCCGGGTCTTTTCCAATTTGTCGATTTCATTGAACACGCTTTTCAGCACACCGTTGCTCGTGGCGCGGAAGTATTTGCCGCCGGTCACTGATGCAATTGTGCGCAAAGTGCCTTCATCAATCACAACTGGCAGCGACTGATAGACCATTTTCCCGTCGTAGTCGATGGCTACAGGGAACATGGCATTGCCGTTAGAGCCGATTCCTATGGTGTAAATCTTTATGCCGTATTGATGGGCAATCTGTGCAGCCGTCACTGGAGCCACAACGCCTGTGTTGTTTGAGCCGTCGGTCAGCAGGATAATACTCTTGGAGCGGGCCTTGCCGTTCTTTATGCGGTTGATTGCCGTGGCAATTCCGTCGCCTATCGCTGTTCCGTCCTCAAGCACTCCTATTTTCAAGTCCTGCATCTGGTTCATCAGCACGGATTTATCGCTTGTGATTGGCACGAGCGTGAAACTCTCGCCTGCAAATATCACAATACCGATATTATCCGATTCACGACCGGCAATGAACTGCGAAGCCATGTTGCGGGCGGCATCAAAGCGGTCGGGCCGGAAATCGCGTGCGAGCATACTGGTTGACACATCGAGCGCTACAATTATTTCAGTGCCCTCGGTTTCGGAAGTTGACCATTTATCATGAGTCTGCGGGCGGCAAAGGATGATAATCAGGCATCCGATAGCTGCCAGACGCAGAATAAAGAGGAAATGGCGGAAAATCACTTTCCACGATGTCCCTATCTTGTCGAAAGGCATTGTGGTTGACAGGAGCAACGACGGTTCAGTTTTTTTTTGCCTCCAAATATACCATGCGATAAGCGGAATGAAAATCAGGAACAGCCAAAGATAATATGGATGGTACAGAATCATTTCTTATCCTCCTTTTTTATGGTGGTTGTCGGCTTTGCGTCAGGAGCGGCGGTGAGTTTGTTGGATGCGGCTATTTCCTCAGGTTTGGTCTCTTCCACAAAATTGATGGCACGCTGGAATGAAGCCTCATTATCGTCAGGCAACGGGCGGACTTGGGCGAATTTCACAAAATCGGCCACTTCAAGAATCTGGCTCAATTGCTCGTTCACTGCCTTGGTCTCCTCATGCTTTTTAAGAATCTCGATAATCTGGCTTGAAGTCATGTCCATTGCGCTGATTAGGAATCGCCTGTCGATGTAGTTGCGCAAAATGTCGGTCAACTGCGTATAGTATTCCTTTTCCTGCCCCGACTGCCAGAGTTGTTGCGACTTGAGTTGCTCAAGTTGCATCATTGCTTCCTCGTAAGGTGGCAATTCTTTCTTCTTCGGCATCAATGGAACGATTCCCTTGCGGAACCACTTGATATAGGCGTAGATGCCACTGGCTATAAGAATAAGCACGATGAGATATATCCACCAATAATCAGTTATGAACGAAGGCAGAAAATCAAAAAAGTGGAAAGGCGGGTCTTCCACTGTCTTATAGTCGTGGATTGTCTTCAGCGTGTTCACTTTCACCGGCAGAACTTTCAGCGTGAGGGAGTTGGTCATGAACGTGTCCTTTCCCACCACATACTTAAATGCCGGAATCACATACATACCCGAGTCGAACGACTGGATAATGATGTCGCGCTTGATTTGAATACGGTTGTTGCCTATGTCGGTAGTATCGGCTTTAGGACGGGCTGAAACTTCAACCATTGATGTAAGAGTATCGGACTTTTCATTTGTGAAATAGCCCTTTACGTCTTTGTCCTGTGTGATGTCGATGTGGATTGCAGTCTTTTTGCCCATCAACAAAAGTGCTGAATCAAGTTTTGCCTTGATTATCACGCTCTTTTGAGCCTGGGCTGAAAATGCAGTTGTGGCTGCAATAATAATAGCATATAATATGATGCGGATTTTTCTCATATAATTCAGATTTATCTCACGCCGCTGCGCTTTTTGAACATTACCATCAGAGCCTTCACATAGTCCTCGTCGGTGGCTATTGAGGCAATATCCACGTTGCAGCGTTGAACGGTCTGGTTCATAAACTGCTGGCGTTCGTACCACCATTTGTTGTAGGTTCTTCTCACTTTTGATGAGCTTGTGTCAATCCACCTTTCCGTGCCGCGTTCAGCGTCGAGCACTTTCATCAGGCCAATGTTAGGCAGTTGGGCTTCGCGCTTGTCGTACACCTGAATGGCGGTAACGTCGTGTTTGCGGTTAGCAATCGACATTGACTTGAAATAATCGTGCGTGTCGATGAAATCGGAAATCAGGAATGTTGCACAGCGCTTTTTTATTACGCTGGTTAAATATTGAAGCGCATTATCAATGTCTGTTCCGTTGCTTTTCGGCTCAAAGTCGAGCAATTCCCTGATGAGGAAAAGAATGTGCTTCCTTCCCTTTTTCGGCGGTATGAACTTTTCAATCTTGTCAGTGAAGAGCAGCACGCCCACTTTATCGTTGTTCTGTATGGCGGAGAATGCCAGAGTGGCGGCAATTTCAGTGATGATTTCACGCTTTTCAGCGCCTACGGCACCGAAATTCTTACTGCCCGACACATCAATAAGAAGCATCACGGTAAGTTCACGCTCCTCCTCATATACTTTCACATAAGGATGGTTGTGACGTGCTGTGACGTTCCAGTCAATATCGCGGATGTCATCGCCATATTGATATTCGCGGACTTCGGAAAATGTCATTCCCCGACCCTTGAATACCGAATGATATTCACCGGCAAATATGTTTTGGGATAGTCCTTTGGTCTTTATTTCGACTTTACGGACCTTCTTTAATAAATCAGTTGCGTCCATTGTTCGTTTTTGAATTAATCTTCGATGCGGTCAACATGGTGATTGCATCAACACATTGAATTAATTTTACGACAACGCTACGCATCAAGGTACGGCTATCTTATCAAGAATTTCGCTGATTACTTCGTCAGAACTTATATTGTTGGCTTCTGCTTCGTAGGAAAGTCCAAGCCGGTGGCGCATAACGTCGTGGCTGACCGCACGGATGTCTTCAGGAATCACGTAGCCCCTACCCTTCAGGAATGCGTAAGCGCGGGCTGAAAGCGCGAGATTGATTGATGCACGCGGTGAAGAACCGTAGGAGATTATGCTCGTCAGGTCGTTAAGTCCGTAATCGCTCGGAAAACGTGTGGCAAATACGATGTCAACGATGTATTTCTCGATTTTTTCGTCGATGTAGATTTGCTGAACAATCTTGCGTGTCTCGATTATTTCTTCCGGCTTTATCAGTGCCTGAACGTTGATTGGCTCTGCTGCGATGTTCTGGCGGATAATTTGCTTCTCTTCCTCTTTATTAGGATAACCGATTACCACCTTCATAAGGAAACGGTCAACCTGTGCTTCAGGAAGCGGATATGTGCCTTCCTGCTCAATAGGGTTCTGCGTGGCAAGCACGAGGAAAGGGTCGTCGAGTTTGAAAGTGTTGTCGCCAATTGTGACTTCGCGCTCCTGCATGGCCTCAAGTAAGGCACTTTGCACTTTGGCCGGAGCACGGTTGATTTCATCGGCAAGGACGAAGTTCGCGAAAATCGGGCCTCTTTTCACCTCAAATTTCTCTTTTTGCGCGCTATAGACCATTGTACCGATAACATCAGCCGGCAACAAGTCGGGAGTAAACTGAATTCGGCTGTACTTCGCATCGATTAACGATGCAAGAGTCTTGATGGCTAACGTCTTGGCTAATCCAGGAACACCTTCCAAAAGAACATGTCCATTAGCCAGCAAGGCTATCAACAAAGAATCAATCAGATGCTTTTGACCGACAATGGTCTGATTCATGCCTTGAGTTATCAGACTTACAAAGTTGCTTTTGCTTGCTATCAAGTCGTTTAGCTCTCTAATATTGACAGATTCAGTCATAATTTAAATCGTTTTATTTATATGTTTTTATTTGCTTTGTATTTATCTTTATTTTTCGTGCAAAATTATTACTTTAAGCACTAAAACAGGCACTTTATACCGTTAATTTATAATATTTTAAGTTTATATTGTTAAATCCAACGGAGACTATGAAATATGTGCATAATGAGCTATTGTAATTTCCCGTAAATTTCGGCTTCTTTCCTTTTGGCTTTGGCAACGCTTTCCTTATTATTCTTGTCGATACCGTACTTTGCTGCTGAAGGTATCACTACCACAGTCCCAGGCCTTACATTATTCGGATTTTTTATTTTGCTCTTATTTTCCTCATATATATATACCCAAAAAACTCTGTTGCCATAATATTTGCCGGCCAGACGTGTAAGGAACTTTTGGCTTGTAATTGTGTCGTAAACCACTTTATTGGATGCTACTTTATCATCTGGCATATTCGCTGCCGAGTCCATTTCCTCGTCAGGATTTCCTATTACGGAATCAACGGGCACTGCCGGCTTGTTGGCAATGCTGTCGGCCACTGCTGCCTTAGGTCCGTTTCCGCTTGTCCATCCGTCCTTATTGTATATGTATAGGCAATAAGCCCCTACACCGCACATGACGAGGGCAAAAATAAATCCCCACACAAATCCTATTCCGAAGGAATGACGGTTACGTCCGTATTCCGTGGATTTGAATTCGTCGTATGGGCTGCGATGCCGTCTTGGCCTGTCGTCAGCGTCTTCATCGTCAAATCTTCTACGCTTACGAGGCCTTGTCGGCTCTTCTTCAGGCGCGGATTCGTCATCGTCGCTGTAGGTATTTTTCACTACTCTTACGCCTGGCTTTATTTCACGTTCAGGCTCAGGTGTCGTTT
This sequence comes from Muribaculaceae bacterium, assembly GCA_022484565.1. Lineage (GTDB taxonomy): Bacteria > Bacteroidota > Bacteroidia > Bacteroidales > Muribaculaceae > JAKVKZ01. The sequence continues at coordinate 16,741 of JAKVKZ010000007.1, read as the reverse complement.
CTTCTACTGTTGGCTGAGGTTGTTCGGTAGTCGCAGGCGTTGGAGCCGGTGTTATTGGCTCTTGTGGCTGAACTGGTTCAGGCTCAGCTGCTTCTATCGGCTGTGCCGAAGGTTCGGCTTCCGCAGGCGGCTCAACCGCAGGTGGCACTACAATTGGTGTTGAAGGTATGATTATTGGTGCTTCAATTGGTTGTGCAGCAGGTTCAACAGGCTGCGAAATGGGTTCAACTGGCGGTGCAACGGGTTCAGCAGGTTGAGAAATGGGTTCTACTGGTGGCGCAATTGGTTCAGCAGGTTGCTCAGTTTCCTTTTCGGCTGGGATTTCGGCTGGTGTCGGGGCAATTGGCTCTTGCTCGACTGGTTCAACTGGCTGCGGCTCTTCCTTTTCAACTGGATTTTCCGTGACTGTGTCGCTGATTTGCTCATCAGTGTTCTGAATCGGTGTCGGCGGATTAAATGGTGGAGGTGTAATAACTATTGGCGCAACACTGGCAGTTGTAGGTGCAACGTTATCTGTTGTCGGCGCTGCGTTGTCGGTCTGCTCCTCTTCCTCATCTTCTTCAGTTTCAGTCGATGCAAGCCTTTCGAGTTCTTTCTCGTCCAAATCGTCACTAAGCACGCAGGCTTCAAAATTCGCAAAAGGCCTGTTGATGGCTTCTGCAATGATTTTGTCGGGAGTAAATGTGATTTTGGCGTGGCTTGGAATTTCAATCTCCTCACCAGTGTTCACATTGACGCTTTTCCGGGCTTCAACGTTGATTAGCTTGAATGAACCGATATTCTTTACTTTCACGTTGTCGCCTGCCACAAGGGTGTCGCCTATTGTGCTGAATAATGTTTTCAGAAACGCCTCACACACGCGTTTGGTGGTGTGCGTGGTGTTGGACAGGGCTTCGACAAGTTCAGGTAAAGTTATTTTTGTGTTCATTATTGTTCCTTACAAATAGAGTGTTATTGTCAGTTTGTTTTGACGATTATTGCATTAGCGGAGTCTCGATTTCAGAATTGTGCTTGGCTTGAAAGTCAAAGAAATTTTAGGTGGAATAAGCATTTTCTTACCCGACGCCGGATTGACTGTGACGCGCTCCAACTTCTTTTTAGGCTCAAAAGAGCCGAATCCAGGGATGGCAACGATGTCAAGCCCGCCGCATTTTTCTATCAATGTGGTAGATAGTGCTTCAAGCAGTTTCGCGACGTCGCGTGGACTTCGGTCCATTCGCTTTGCCACAATGTCGATCAATTCTTTATTGTCCATGCAATAATTAGCTTAATAACGTTACAAAGTTAGCAAATCAGATTAATATCGCAAAACGTAGAGCAACAATATTTCTTCATTTGCGCCCATTATGGTGCTGAGTATTGATATTTTTTATATATTTGCAGCACGCAAAAGTCGCATTGACGGCTTAATTTAAGAATTATCCACGAATTTTATATCACAAATTCTATGATAGAGAATAAAGAAGAAATTCCTTTTGAGGAAGAGAAAGGATTGAATTTTGTTGAACAGATTGTGTCTGACGATTTAAAGGCTGGTAAAAATGGCGGAAGGCTCAACACCCGCTTCCCTCCTGAGCCTAATGGCTATCTGCATATTGGTCATGCCAAGGCGATTTGCATGGATTTCGGCATAGCTCAGAAATTTGGCGGAACTTGCAATCTGCGCTTCGACGATACTAATCCCGTCAAGGAAGACGTGGAATACGTGGAATCAATAAAGGAAGACATTCATTGGCTCGGCTATGACTGGGGCGACAGAGAATACTATGCATCTGATTATTTCCCAAAGTTGTATGCACTGGCAATCCGCTTGATAAAGGAAGGCAAGGCCTACGTTGACCAGCAGACTGCTGAGCAGATAGCTGAACAGAAAGGTACTCCTACTGTTCCGGGAAAGGCAAGTCCGTTCCGCGACAGCCCTATTGAGGAAAACCTCGATTTGTTTGAAAGAATGAACAAGGGCGAATTTGAGGAAGGTTCATGCGTGCTTCGCGCCAAAATTGACATGGCTTCGCCTAATATGCATTTCCGCGACCCGATAATGTACAGAATCATCAAGCATCCGCATCACCGCACTGGCACAACTTGGAAAGTTTACCCGATGTACGATTTTGCCCACGGACAAAGTGACTTTTTTGAAGGTGTCACCCACTCCATATGTACACTTGAATTTGAGGTGCATCGCCCTCTTTACGAATATTTCGTGAAGGAACTTGCCGACGACAGCTATTGCCCACGGCAGATTGAGTTCAACAGGCTTAACCTGACTTACACTGTGATGAGCAAGCGCAAACTGCTCCAGCTCGTTAAGGAAAATCTTGTTGCAGGCTGGGACGACCCACGGATGCCTACCATTTGCGGTCTGCGCCGTCGCGGTTACACTCCTGAATCCATCAAGTCGTTCATCGATACTATTGGCTACACAAAATATGAGGCTCTCAATGATGTGTCGCTCCTTGAGCATAGCATCCGTGAGGACCTTAATAAGCGTGCCAACCGTGTGAGTGCGGTTCTTGATCCAGTGAAAGTGGTTATCACAAATTATCCTGAGGATAAGGTTGATATGCTTTCCATTGAGAATAATCCAGAGGATGAGAATGCCGGAACTCATGAAATGCCGTTCAGCCGTGAGATTTACATTGAGCGGGCTGATTTCATGGAGGAGCCTCCAAAGAAATTCTTCCGCATGACGCCCGGTAAAGAAGTTCGCCTTAAGGCTGGCTACATCATTATGTGCACTGGCTGCAAGAAAAATGATGCTGGCGAAATTGAGGAAATATATTGCGAGTACGACCCCAACAGCAAGAGCGGAATGGAAGGCAGTATGCGAAAAGTGAAAGGCACATTGCATTGGGTATCAGCACGTCACTGCAAAGATGTTGAAGTAAGACTTTATGACCGTCTTTTCAATGTTGAGAACCCTGCTGAGGAAAAGGATAAGGACTTCCGTGAACTTTTGAATCCTGATTCGCTGAAGGTATTGAACAATGTGAAAGTTGAGCCGTATCTCGCAGCTACTGCAAAAGTCGGCGACCATTATCAATTCCAGCGCATCGGTTACTTCTCGGTTGACCCCGACACTACAGCCGATAAGCTCGTTTTCAACCGCACAATCACGTTGAAGGACAGTTGGGCAAAAGTGCAGAACAAGTAAAACAGTAAATTATTAATATTTACGCTATGAAAAGGGCTGACTCCAGAAAATGGAATCAGCCCTAATTTATCAATATAAAATAAATTTATCACATTACAATAATCAATTTATAGCTTTAGTTGCCTATTAATAATACGGCTGTGACGTATAATAAAATAATTAATTATTTTATGCATTAGAGTCCATAATATAATGTCTAAAAAAATGATTAGAGTTGTATTGATAAATAAGAGTAATAAATAATTTAATAAAAAGAAAGATACAGACATAATGAGGATATTAATCATAACCCAAGGAAGGCTCATTCCTGTACGAATTAATTTATGATGAATGTGATTTCTATCTGGCAAAAATGGATTTTGGTGACATCTTATTCTTGTAAGGAACACACGGACGACATCTAATAATGGAATTAATAATGAGGATAATACAAGGAAATAAGAATTGTTGTCAAAAGGATTCCACCATGGTAATTTTTGCCAGAAATGAATGGTAGTGAAGCTCAAAAGAAACCCTAAGGACATACTTCCTGCATCACCCATAAAAATCTTTTTTGTTTTTTTGCTTATGACGTTATAATAAAAGAAAACCATAACTGCACCTAAACATATAACATTAAGCAAAGCATATATCCATTGATGTGTTGCAATGCAAATAAATGATATGGCTATCAGAGATAAACAACATAGGCCTGCAGCTAGTCCATCTACCCCGTCAATGAGGTTAATGGCATTTATCGTATAGACAATGAAAAGGACAGTAAGAGGCATTCCTATCCAAGCAGATATTTCGTGAATGCCGAATATACCTCCTAAATTGTTAATCCACAAGCCACTCGTAACGATAAGAATTCCGACCAGGAATTGGGCGAAAAATTTAAATCTATAACTTACTCCTACTAAGTCATCGTAAATTCCTACAACATATATGATGCATAAACCCACAAAGAAAAGTAAGAATTGAATTAGTAAAATAGAGTGCCATTGAGATTCAATAGGTACGGTAAGCAAAAAACTGAGCGCTAATACAAAACAAAAAGTTATGATAATGACAGGTAAAAAAGATAATCCGCCAAGTCGAGGAACCGGTGTTTTGTGTATCTTACGTGCATTGGGTATGTCAAACAATCGCTTCTTGTATGATAAAAGAAGAATACGAGGTATCATGAACATTGCAAGTACGACTGAAATCAGGAATGCAAATATTACAATATAGATCATCTTATATATTTATTAATCTTTTTAATATTATGTTCAAATAGAATATTTTGGACAAAAATAGAATAATATTTACAATATTATTGTTTTTGCTTTATTCCAATCGATTTTGATGTCAGCTTGTTCGATGTTAATAAACTCGAAATCAGATAGATACTTCTTGAATTTATTAAATGAACTTTTTAAGCCGACTGAATTCTTCCATTGCTGATAGATGGGTAAGTATTTCATCTTTGGTTGATTCGGATCAAAATCACTGGGGTGAAAATATCCCATAACATAGTTTGATTTGGTTGTGAACAATTTAATTATCCAGTAGGGTAATAGCCGAAAATATCCTCCACCAGAGAAGATAATATGATTACCTAAAAAAACATGAGGATTGACGGGAAATTCCTTTATTAAATAACCATTATGTTTGATAAATGAAGGTTGCGAACATCCAGATTCTGGCATTCCACCATATAAACGTTTTGCCGGGAAAATAGAGCAATCATATTTAAATCCTAATTCACAAATTATATCAAGTACGTAAAGATTGCTTGTGGTAACTGAAAATGCGGGTGCACGGAATGTGTTGATAGCTTTACCAATAACATTCTCAATGCAGTCCTTTGCTTTTACCAAGTTATCTTTAAATTCTTTTTCGTTTAAATTAGTGGCTAATTCATGTTGATAAGAATGACATCCGATTTGATGGCCTTTATCAGATATTTTTTTAATAATGCTTGGATGATGTTCTGCTATCCATCCAAGGCACATAAATGTGCCTTTTAGATTTTGTTCATCTAAAAAATCAAGGATTCTGTCAACATCGGTGTAAATTCTGGTTTCGTGCCTCGACCAATTGAGATCTCCAGTAATAATGTCATGACAATACCAATCTTCTATATCGAAAGTAAGGATATTCATTTGTATAAATTTATTGTCTTAATCCAGACTTTGCCTTTCTGAAATTTGGACTTAATTGCTTGGCTACATTACCTATAGTTCCATACAAGAATGGAAGTGGATCCCATGAAGAACAATCTTGATAATATAAATTTCTACCAATGAATTTAAACCAATTTGGCTTTGTCCTAAATCTGTTCTTGCTGTAATAAAACCAAAGCATTTCAAAACCAATAAATCTCAACATCAGACCCGTTTTTACGGTATATTGGCTTTGACTTAAATTTTGATAGTCATTCATGATTATTTCACCCCAATCTGTCCCCGAAATAAATGCAGTCTTTACACATGCAGGCATCCTTGGGTTCAGCTCCATTATTTTCAAATTACCATCTTTGGGATCTTCAATTGTGTCGAAATCAGCAAACCCTTTCCATTCTAAATCAAGAAGTAAATGATAGCAAATGTCAATAATATGCTTATCAACATGAGAACGACAACAACAGCTACTACCACCTTTTTCTGGATACCATCGATATTTATATATACATGATGAATTTACTAATTGGTTGTCATCACCAATATATAATTGAACTTCTACTTGTGGACCGCCTGGTAATATATACTGTTGCAAGTGGCAATCTCCATAGGCGTCATGTATTGATGGATATTCAGATATAAGTTCATCAAAAGAATTCACCAATGTCATTCCTCTACCTCCACAAGTAATGTTTGGTTTTATTAAAGCAGGGAAAAAATTGTCTTCAACTGAAAAATCATGTCCAATTGTAGATGGAAGAACGATTGTCTTAGGATGTGGATATCCCTTTTTCTCACAAAGAGTCATTAATGATTTCTTATTATATCCTGCTAAAAATGAATTATAATCTGGAATCTTAAAAAATGCTTGTTTAAGTAATCTGTCCTTATTTTTACTTAATAAACTTGCTGTGTCATCGGAAAGCGGGATGAGAAATTTTATATTGTTACGCTTTATATAATCAGACAAAAATTCAATATATTCAGATTCTTCAAGAGGTGAAGGAGCAATATTACTGAATGTCAGATAGCGTGAATGATAACCGTAAGATAGTTTCGTCCGGCATAATCCATGAACAATATAATTCTTTTCATTTAATGATTTAGCCAATGGTAAAGTTTGAGTCCCATCGGCGTCAAGAATCAATATGTTGATATTATTTGTCATTGATTATTTCACATAAATTATTAATACATATATTTTTCTCGAAATTTTTCTCAAAATAATTTCGTCCATTTAATCCCATTTTATGCAGCCTGTTGCTATTATGTAATAATTCTGTTCTTAGATATGAAGAAAGTTCTTTAGCGTTTGATGCTACAAAGCCACAATCAGCATCTTTTACAAGTTGCACGATGCTGCCTTCTCCAACACCTATTATCGGCTTTTCTGCTGACATGTAGGATTGCAAACGTAATGGAATTACTGCTCTAAGTTGCACTTTATCTGTCTTCAAACTTATCCACATTACGCTTGCTTTAGCGTAGAATGAGGGCATTGATTCAAATGGAAATCTGCCATACAAAAACACATTCTGTGTCAGATTATGAGTTTTAACATAATCTTCAAGTTCCTTTTTACGGCTTCCTTCACCTAAAAATGCCCATTTAATTTCAGGAATGTCCTTCAATTCATTTATTGTCGCAATGATTTCTTCAATATTTTGCGCTTCACCAATATTTCCTGCCATCATTATTATAAATCCTTTCGGTAATTCAGGAATAACCGTTTTATGCATTATCAGCATATCATCGCACCAATTTGGAAAGTAAACTATTTTATTATTTTGCTTCCAATTCTTTATAATCAATTCCTCATATCCTTTTGAACTGATTAAAATTTTTCTGGAATTATTATAAACAGAATTAGTTATTACGTTTAATATGTTGAAAATATACTTATTATTGGTATGTGAACTAATAGCATTAGGCCATAAGTCAAGTACATAAGTATAAACTGGAATATTCTTGATTTTTCCAAGAATAATTGCAGGAATGGCTTGTGTTATCGGTGAGGTTTGGAAAACAAATATTGCAAAATATTTACGTTTAAATATAAAATAGATGATTGCCCACATGGTGGCACATAGTGCGAAAGAGAAATAATTAAGAGATAGACCAAGTTTAGTGGCATTCTTACCTCTTGGCGTTTGGAATGACCTGAAAATATTCACACCATTTATGGTTTCCACCCTTTTTGAGAATATCCCATAATGTTTAGTATAGTGGCCTTCTGGATAATTTGGTATCCCAGTCAATACATCAACCATGTATCCTTTTCTTTTCATTTCAAAAGCAATGTCATTGCTTCTGAAATTCTCAGGATAGAAATATTGTGTGACTAATAATATTTTCTTTGGCATTATTCTGACCAGACTACTCGTTTCACATAATCAGTGTACGACAATATGATTCGCACCACCTTGTCGCTCACATTCGGCATTGAATAATCTGCCACAGGGCGCAGATTTCGTTTCTCGCCAGTCGATTGAAGTTCGAGCTGGGCAAGACCTTGAAGTACTCTGTCGGGATTCAGTCCCACCATCATCACGCTTGCTTCTTCCATCGCCTCAGGGCGTTCATGTGCCTCACGCAGATTCAATGCTCTGAAATTCAGGATGGAGCTTTCTTCCGAAATGGTTCCGCTGTCGCTCAGCACGGCTTTTGAATTAAGTTGCAGCGACAGATAATCGCTTAATCCCATAGGCTTCAGCAATTTCACGTTATCATTGAATTTAACGCCTTTTGCCTCAATCATTTTCCGTGTTCTCGGATGAGTGGTGACAATGACGGGGAAATTATAGATTCTTGCCACATCGTTCAGAATCTTCACGAGGCTTTGGAAATGTGCTTCGCTTGAAATATTCTCTTCGCGGTGCGCCGACACTACGAAATATTCTCCACGTTTCAGTCCCAATGAACTCAGAATAGTGGATTTTTCCACCTTTGGCAAGTATTTGTTCAGCACCTCAAACATCGGGCTGCCTGTCTTGATTACCATGTCGGGGCGCAATCCTTCTGATAGCAGATATTGACGTGATATGTCGCTGTAGCACATGTTGATGTCGCTTATGTGGTCAACGATTTTGCGGTTGCTTTCTTCAGGCACTCGCTGGTCGAAGCAGCGGTTGCCGGCTTCCATGTGGAAGATTGGTATGTGGCGCTTTTTGGCCGCAATGGCGCACAAGCATGAGTTGGTGTCACCGAGCACTACTAAGGCATCAGGCTTAACTTCCTCAAGCACCGGGTCGATGTTGATGAGTATCTGTCCGGCTGTGGTCGTCGCATTATTGCCGGCTGCATTCAGAAAATAGTCCGGCTTACGGAGTCCGAGGTCGTTAAAGAATATCTCGTTAAGCTCATAATCGTAATTTTGACCCGTATGCACAAGCACATGGTCGATTGCCGGCGATTCGTCAAGCTTTTGCAGAACGCACGACAATCGGATGATTTCGGGCCGTGTGCCTACAACTGTGATTACTTTTAATTTGTTCATTTTGATTTATACTTCTTCAAAATAAGTGTCAGGATGCTCCGGGTCGAATGGCTCGTTGCACCACATGAACGTTACCATATCACTGTCGCCAGTGTTCTCAATGTTGTGGGTGTAGCCTGTCGGGATGTCAACGACTTCAATTTTGTCACCTGTCACAGGGTATTCTATTACTTTATCAGTGCCAATTTTGCGGAAACGGATTACGCCTTTTCCGCTCACCACGCAAAACTTCTCGTTTTTAGTGTGATGCCAATGTTGACCTTTGGTTATGTGCGGTTTGGAAATGTTTACCGAAAATTGGCCTCGGTCGAGGGTGCGGATGATTTCAGTGAAACTGCCTCTGTTGTCGATGTTCATCTTCAGCGGATAGGAGAACTTATCAGTTGGCAGATAGCTCAAATAAGTTGCATACAGCTTTTTTGTGAACGGGTCGGACATGTCTGGAATGCTGCGTTTCTCGCGCGATTCCTTGAACTGGTTCAGCAAGTCAACTATATGGCCGAGTGTGGTTTCATGTACCACAGGAATTGATGCGAACTCGCCTTCATAATGTTCCTCGCCCGATATCGCAGCGATTAACTCATGCACCACATCGTCGATGTAGGCAAGATGCAGCACCGCTGAAGCATCGTTTATCTTTATTGTCAAATCATTGGCTATGTTGTTGCAGAATGTGGCCACAACTGAATTGTAGTTGGGGCGGCACCATTTTCCGAAAAGGTTGGGGAATCGGTAGATTATCACTTTTGCTCCCGTTTCAGCAGCGTATTTGCGCATAAGCTGCTCTCCTGCCCTTTTGCTTTCGCCGTAAGGATTGTCGAGAGCGGCTTGTGTTGACGATGAAATCATCACAGGGCAATGGTTGCCATGGCGTTTCAGCGTGTCGAGCAGTGTCGATGCAAAGCCGAAATTGCCTTCCATGAATTCTTTGGGGTCTTCGGGCCGGTTCACACCGGCAAGATTGAACACGAAATCAGCCTGCTTGCAGTATTCGTCGAGTTCTTCAGGCTTTGAGTCCTTGTCGAACTCCATAATGTTCAGGTCGCCTGAAAGTTTGTATGTTCTGGCTTTTCCGTCGCGAATGTTTTTAAGCTCTGCGCAGAGATTTTTCCCTACAAAGCCTTTTGCTCCTGTAATTAGTATGTTCATTGCTTATCCTTGGATTATTCGCTTCTGATAAAACTCGTTTTTGTCCGTTCCTTCAGTCCTAAGTCTTCCTTGATGAAATTCAGTTTGAGGAGGAGTTCCTTCATCTCGTTCACATCAAGTTGCTTTGCATTTGAGCTGTTGTAATCCCACATCTTGGAAAGTTGCTCATTTCCTTCGTTGAAATATTTGTCGTAGTTCAAATCGCGCGTATCGCACGGAATCAGGTAATATTTTCCCTTGTCTTCCGCCCGAATCATCTCTTCCCTTGTTATCAGCGTCTCGAATTGCTTTTCGCCGTGGCGGGTGCCGATAATTCTTATTTCTGAGTCAAGATATTTCGGATTTATTTTGCCGTAGGTCTCTTTCAGTGCCTGTGCCAATGTGCTAAGCGTCGCTGCCGGAGCTTTCTGCACGAAAAGGTCGCCGTTTGCGCCATTTGTAAAGGCGTATATCACAAGGTCCACGGCTTCGTCAAGTGTCATCATGAATCTTGTCATGTCAGGGTCAGTCATTGTTATCGGCTTGCCCTCCTTCATCTGCTCAACCCATAATGGTATCACCGATCCGCGGCTTGCCATCACGTTTCCGTAGCGTGTGCAGCAAATCGTTGTGGTTGAGTGCTCTCCCAGTTCACGGCCTTTCGCAATCGCCACTTTTTCCATCAATGCCTTGCTCATGCCCATGGCGTTGATTGGATATGCCGCTTTATCGGTAGAAAGCACCACTACATTCTTCACGCCATGCTCGATGGCTGAATTCAGCACATTGTTTGTGCCTAAGATATTGGTTTCTACGGCTTCAATTGGAAAAAATTCGCACGAAGGCACTTGTTTCAATGCTGCCGCGCTGAACACGTAATCCACTCCAACCATAGCTGAATCCACTGATTGCTTGTCGCGGACGTTTCCGATATAGAATTTCACCTTTTTGCTCTGGATGGCATGGCGCATATCATCCTGCTTTTTCTCGTCCCTGCTGAAGATTCTTATCTCACCTATGTCGGTGTTGAGAAATCTCCGCAGCACAGCATTGCCGAATGAGCCGGTGCCGCCAGTTATCAATAATGTCTTATCTTTAAATGCCGTCATTATTGTTATTAGATATTACTATGACTTAATTATTTTGTTATCAATTGCTTGTAAAGGTCGATATACTTCTCGAAGTTCTTGTCCTTGTCGAAGCACTGTTCAGCGCGTGCCCTGCATTGCCGGCTGTACTGATTCTTGCCTTTATCTGCAATTCCTTCAATTATTCTTGCCACTTCGGTTATGTCGCCTTGCTCCACTATGAAACCTGTGTCGTCCGACACTGCTTCAGGACTGCCGCCGGTTCTGTAGGTCACCACAGGCGTTCCGCAAGCCATGGCCTCAAGGTTGGTTGTCGGGAAACTGTCGGAATAGGTAAGATTCACGAATGCGTCAGCCATTGAATAGTAACGGGCGAGCTGTTCCACCGAATCGGTGCGCCTGATTCCCTTCACTATTCCCGACAGCGAATCAATCTGCTTGTGGGTCAGACCGATGAGGACAATCTCATATTTGTCATTGTCAATCATCTTCGCCAGTTTCACAAAATCGTCAAGTCCCTTTTCGCTCGACCAGATGTTGGTCACTCCCAATATCATGAACTTTCCGTTCTCCTTCTGCAATTCCTGCGGGCGGAAAATGTCAAGGTCCACGCCATTGTTGATTACTCTTATATCAGCATTCTTCATGAATGATTCTCTTGCCAGGCCAGCGAGCCATTCCGACACCGTGATTATGTGCATGTTCGGGTTCGCTGCGAATAATTTCTTCTTCAGCAGGAAATTAGCCTTTGAATTGTCGGCGAAATACGAGCGCGGATAGGCACTTTTCAGTTCACAGTTTTCGCACATCGTTTTCCATTTTTCGCAGCCCGACACGACGAAATGCGCGCAGTGGCCCGTGAACGACCAGCAGTCGTGGAGTGTCCACACTATTGGCGTGTCAATCGAGTTGAGATACTCAAACAGAATAGGATAATTGATATAGTAGCCGTGAATGTTGTGCAGATGTATAATGTCGGGATTCAAAGCCTGAATCCGCTTCACAAGTTGCTGGGTGGCATGCTTTGAACCAAGTCCGTGTCCGTCGTAGAGCATGGTTTTCATGCCGTGAAGAATCACTTCGCCTTTTGTGCCGACTTTTATCAATTCCGATTTGCTCGGATTCATGCTTCTGCCGTACGCCACATAGCTTTCCCATCCGTTTTGCATGGCGACATCACCTATCTGCTCGGCAATTTTGCCTGTAGATCCCCAATTAATGCATGAGTTTATTTGAAGTAGTTTTGGCACAATCTATAGTCTTTCGGATATAATCACTTATTTATTAACGTTTCTTTTGATGCTTTTATTTTATTGTAAGCCTGCAATATTTCATTGGTCCTGTCTATTTCCGAGCCTCCGATTTCATGCAGCCTTTTGTAGCCGTTTTCAGCAATCCGTTCAATTTCCTTAGGATTTGCCAGCAGATACTTGCATTTTTCCACAAGTTCATCGTCGTTGCGGAAGTACACTGCTGCCTCATTTTCGGGGAACATCGCATTCATGTCGTCAGTATATTCACACAGCATCAGGCTTTTTGTCGCCGGTATCTCAAAGCATCTCCGCGTGTAAGTGTCGGCATTGCGTTTCGACAGGAAAACGAGTATTATTTGCGACCTGTTTATAATCTCATTGTATTTCTCACCAATAGCAAGTGGGTGCATAATGCTTTTCAGCTTGTTGTATATCGGGCAATCCTCTTTCCACACATAATCGCCGTAGAGTGATATTGGCAGGCCTTCATCCATAAGACGTTCAATAGTTTTATCGCGCCCGTCAGGTTCATAATGCCCGAGAAAGACGATTGGAATATCTTTCACGCAGTCAATGTGGAAATTCCACTTTTTCAGATAATTCGGCAATAATATAGCAGTGTTTGTTATGCCCAATTTTGCCAAATCGTCGATGTTTTTTTTGCGATACACATAATTCATGTCGCAATATTTCAGATAATGAAGGTATTTGTCATAAAATGTCCTCGATGGCAGTCCGCTCATCGGGTCATCGTTGTTGTATGAAAACACCATTGTCTGCTTTCTTATCTTTCGCACAGTTGACGGAAACACATTCAATCCTCTATAGATGAACACCAAATCAGGCTTCATCTCTTTAACTTTCTTCTTGATTGCCATATTATAGAGGAACATGCTGTGGCCTATATAGTATCGTTTTTGTATTCTGTTGTAAATTTGGCAAAATTTGCTTTTACCTTTAAGCCAGAATGAATAATAATCGATGGCTTCAACTTCATGACCAAGCTCTTTGAAAGCTGAATAGTAAGCTTTTGCATATACTTCCAAGTCGAATTGCCCTATTACTATTATCTTCATTCCTTGTCATTACAGATTTGGCCGTCGTCCAAGCAATTTCTTGATGCCTTTGATGAGGCTGTCGCAGAACTTCTCGCCGAAGCAGTACAGTCCGACAAAATATATATAAAAATATATGGATTTGCCAAAACCGAGATTCTTCAATTGAATGAAATAGCTGTAGAAAATTTTTCTCCCTCGTTTCCTCTGAATGGATAATGCAGGATAAGAATACTTCGACATGTTCAGTTTCATCGTTTCATTTGTGTGGTCGCCATATTTCTTTGAAATGTAATCCACAATTACGATGTACCAACGCATGAAGTTCACTGAATTTTCTATTGTCACCGTTCCGGGAGTGTACAGCCCTTTTTCGCTCTCGCTGCTTCCGAAGTATGGCACGCCGCCTTCGATTGATTGTGTTATAGGCGTGTTGAAATATGCGCTTGGATATTTCCTGCACACTTCTGCGAGGAGATATAACTGATAAAGTAGCGACCCGTCAAAATCGTCTGTTTCAAATTCTTTTGCAGCATTGCGGAGCATAGTGAATCCGGAAATAAACACACTCTTGTTGAATAGGTTCATATATGTTTCGTCCGAAGCCGGAAATTCCTTGTCTTCAGTGAAATATCTGTAATATTGCATGCTTCCGTCGGCATACACATTCCTATACGAGCGAAGTATGTATCCGCAATTCTGATGCTCGGATAGAAATGCCACATATTTGTCAAGTTGCTCTGGGATAAACATGTCGTCATCGCCCATGAACAGGATGAAGTGTCCGTTTGCCGCATTAATTAATGCTTTCAAATTCCTGTCGTATCCCAAATTCACTTCATTCTCGATATATCTGACTTTGTATTGCGACTTTTTCGTGAAATCTTCAACTTCTGCCCTTACCTCATTTCTTTTGGGAGCATTATCTTCGCAGATAACAATCTCAAAATCAGTTTCCGTGTTGCAGTCAATACTGTCGAGCAATCTCCTTATTTCTTTCGGGCGGTTGTAACTTGGAATACAGATTGAAATAAGCAGTTCGCTCATGCTATATTGGTGTATGCGTCAATTATTTCTTGTGCTCTATCTATCTCTGAACCACCAATTTGATTCAGCCTTGTAAATCCATTCTTGGATATTCTGTCGATTTCCGAAGGATTTTCCAAAAGATATTTGCACTTCTCAATTAAATCTTGAGGACTTCTGAAGTACACTGCTGCCTCGTTTTCGGGAAACATCTCATTCATATCGTCAGTGTACTCACAAAGCATCAATCTCTTTGTTGCCGGAATCTCAAAACAGCGGCGTGTGTAAGTGTCATGATTGATTTTCGACAGAAAAACAAGCACAATTTGTGTCCTGTTCATCGTGTCGTTGTAGTCCTTGCCTCGCTTGTCTCCCTTGACGTTACTTTTGATTGACTCGTACATTGGCGCATTCTTCCAGGCTTCATCGCCAAAAACCGTAACGTTTATGCCTGCATCAATCATTTTTTTTATCGTCATGTCGCGCCCGTCATTCTCGAAATGCCCCAGAAATGCAACTGGAATGTCCTTTTTGCATTCAATCGGAAAATTTTGGTTGCTGAGGTAGTATGGCTTAAGCACTCTAACATTTTTTACTCCCAGTTTTTTGAAGTCTTCCACATTCTTTTGCCTATACACAAAATTCAAGTCACTAAGCCGTGTACTTTTGATATAGTGCGAGTAATAATTGTGTGACGGAACTCCGCTGAACGGGTCGTCATTGTTATATGTGAACACCTTTGTCACCTTCCTTATGACGTTAACTGTAGAGCCGTAAATGCCATAGCAGCGATATAGAAACACAAAATCAGGATTGAATTCATAAGTCTCTTTTATTACAGCCTTGTTGTAGGCTTTAATGCCAAGTCCTATATGATATCTGTTTTGAATTCTGTTATATATTTTATCAGTGGCATGTGTGGATTTTGTCAGGAACGAATCATAGTCAATGGGTCTGACTTCATGACCTAAATTCACAAATCCAGAGAATATTGCAGGAGCATACATCTCCCATTTATATGAACCTATTACTATAATCCGCATTCTATAGATGTGATAAATCTATCCATATTTAATGCTTTTTAAAATTATAATTTTATGGATAAAAAGCCTCATATTGTTTTGCTTATGTCTTTTCTGAAAATTCTATCTTTAATTTTATGTACAGGAATCATGATAGGATTAATAATAAGTGAAACAATATATTTAAACAAGTTGTCAAAGAATATGGCAGCTGCGAAAAGGAACACTATATAAAGGATGATTATGCCTATAAAGACGATTACACTGTGGGATATATACAGATTTTGCATGAAATGATAGCAATAAGAAGACCCCCAGCCTGCTCCTTCTTGTATCAACCATACTGATAATGTAGCTGCCGCAACAAAGTTAACCCATTTGTTCTTGAAATTAATCTTCATCATCAATAAAAAGAAAGCAATGCTGCTGACTATCATTAGTGGCGAATCGTATGCACTGAAATTAAAATGCCTGAATTCAGGCTCAAGCACTGTTAAGCACATCAGCACTCCTGTCAACACGCTGCATGTCACGTATGTTATGATGAGAGTACTTGATTTACATGCGCTGCTCATGGAAAATTTATGGATAAAAGCACCTACCAAATACAGGAAAACAAATTGATTGACGCTGTAGCCATCGGAAAATCCTTCTATTCCCCAAAAAAATCCCAAATAAATCATCATGAATGCATAAATCGCGATTTGCTTCTTATAATTGTATTTGCTGGAATAGTCGATGAATGCATTGAGAATTGGAGCAAGCAGACAAAGAACGAAGTAATCCTCCATATACCAACCACAATGCGTAAATGGAATCAATGGCTCGAAATAGTTTATGATTTCAACATTACCGGCTTTAAACACTAATAACAGCCGCACAATCTTAAACATCGATAGTAGCAGGAATAAGGACAGAAGTTTGCGCACCGATAATTTGATTTTGTAATATCCCGAAATCATGATGAATACATTCACGCCTATCAGCACGAACGCATCAAGGAATTTGGCTATAAGGCAAGCATCAATATTTCCACTTACAGCCGACAGACCGTCATCGTTCATTATGATATGCCGTAAAATGTGATGCGACACAATCATTAGCATTGCTACAATTCGTAGCAGTTCCGTCCCGCTCTCCCGTTTACTATGCTGGTCGATTAAATTCATGATTCTATCACGTGCCAAGTCCTGCAATTGAAATCAGTCAACCATTTTGGTGCGACAACGATTTTATTTGGGTTTTCGTTAAGCCAAGCGCCCCACCAACTGAAGCTACTGTTGGCTATGATGTTGTGCTTACACTGTGTCATTAGATACATGTCCTGATATGAAGTATTGCCATTATTAATATCGATGAATTGGAATTTCAC
>JAKVKZ010000006.1 GCA_022484565.1 Muribaculaceae bacterium | reverse complement strand
ATCGCAGATTGCTCCGTTCTTTGCCAATTCCGCAAGATACCATTGCCAATCTGCAGTATATTTCATGTACACCGCTGCTTTGTCAAGCAGCATTTCCAGTCCTTTCACATACAGCCTTCGCACTTTATCCACCGGCAGTTTCATCTCCTGTGCCACGCGTTTGGTGTCAACTTTATGTGTTGCCTTCAGCACATCGGAAAGTTTCAACAGTATTTTCACGCTGCTGCGTTGGTCGTCCCTGATGTATTTTTCGCTTATATGCAGCATCGGCACGCAGCCTGTGGCAGCCAAGAACCTCTTCACCACTCTGTTCCATGCCTCAGGATATTTGTATCGCATATATAGCCTTGTCTGCTCTTCTTCGCTCATCGCGGCTATCTGCACCACTGCTCCGCGTATCTTCCACAGCACCACGTCGAGATATTGGCTCGCCACCGGGCCAACATTCTTCAGCGTCGCGAACGAGAATTGGCTGTTGCTGGCCATTTCATCAATCAGCCTTGCAAACGGAATTCCTGCCACCATGTTTCTGCTCCTCACGTCTTTGCAGCTCTCAATTATCTCGCGGCATCTTACGTCCAGCAATGCTCGCTGCGTCTCGCTGAGTGTATCTGTTTTCTTCAGATTGCCCAATTCGAGTCGGCTGTCTATTTCTGGTGTCGGCATGCTGAATGGCGTGTAGCCCGAAATGGCGTTCACAGTGTTCCCGTAAACTTTCCGCAATTCCTTGTCGTAGCTTTTTCCCACTGATTGCAGGTCAGTGAATGTTCCGAATTTTTCAAAATGGGTGAACACATCCTCCAGCGTCTTCAATCCTGCGCGTTTGCAGGCATTGCACGCCCTCACCGATATGACTTTCCATTCCTGTAGGTCATTCATAGTCACCGACTTCAATCCTCCTTTGTTTCTTACCGCTATAGTCGTAGCACTATTTTCGAGGATTTCATCGTCGAATAGTTTTAATTGGTCAACGGTCTTCATCTATGCAGCTTTTTCTGAGTCCTTCGCGGGTATTATGGCAGCTTATGGACTAATTTTTTCAAAAATAGGTATTTATAATGATAAATAAAAATTTTTTCGCCACTTTTTTGCGCCATTGCATCAATTTCCCCATAAACAAAAGCACCACGACACTCCCCGTGCCGTGGTAACCTTAACACCAGTTATTTATTCATACTAATTTACTTTTTCTCGTCTGGTTCGTCGAAAAAGTTTGACTGCTCTTTTTTGTAGCGTTCATTCCGCTCGTCAACGCTCATCTCCTGTTGCTCGGCCTCACGCCTGGCCTCTGCCATTCTGCTGTAGTAATTCTGCCTCGATGTGTTTTCTTTTTCCCACATCTCTTGTGTGCCTTCCTCTGTCTTTTCAAACTTGAGCGTGTTGGTGATGTTTATCGACATTGCCACTTTCTGCACATCGTGGTCAGTTCCGATATAGGTGAATAGCCAGCCTTTCTCGCTCAGTCTGCTGATTAGCTTGGATATGTCATGCTCCGTATATTGCTTCGATGCGTTTTCGTAGCCGTCGGTTATCACTGTCACCACTCCCACTGCGTCGTCAATGTGGCTGAGCATTTTCTCGTAGTAGCTCAGCACGTTCCCCATTGCGTCGTAGAGTGGTGTCATGCAGCATGGATTGTAATCGTCATAGCTGAATTCCTTCACATTTTCGCAATATTCGTCGCAGACGAGTGTCTCAATTCCGCAGCCGCAGAATGCGTAAATTCCCACCAGATGTTCCTGGTCCTTGTAGTTCTCCTTCTGGGCCGACTTTATTGTTCCGATTGTCTTGTTCAGTCCATCTACGGCCTGCTTTTTGATTGAACTCATCGATCCGCTCCTGTCGAGGATGATGATGTTGAACATTTTAGTGTGGTCCTCTTTGTTTTCATACATTTTTTTCCCTTGGGCATCGTTTGTGGTGTGTTCTGTTCTTGCAGCATTGTTTCCATTGTCCCTTCCGCGCTGCATTCTTGAATTGAATGGGTCAAATTGATTAATCATAATCGTAAAAATTTAAAACGTAAATAATATATTTGTCTTTTGTCCACTGTTTCTTAATATCCGTAATTGTCCGAAAATTCCATCACTTCATTGGCAAGTCTGCCGTCAAGAATTTTCATCGTTTTTTTCATTATTGCTTCCGGCACTTCCTTGTAGAATGCTTCGGCTATTGCGCCTGTCATGTCGGCTATCGTGTCACTGTCGCCGCCGAGCGATATTGCGAGTCTCACTGCGTTCTCGTAGTCGCTGCTTTCCAGGAATGCTGTTATGGCTTGCGGCACCGAGTTCTGGCAATTCTCTTCAAAGCCGTATGTCGGGCGGATTTCGTCGCAGCTCTTGCTCATGTCATATCCGAATGTTTCGGCAGTGAAGTCTTTTATATCATTCTTTGTCGATCCTGTCCGTGCCATGAACACTGCTGCTGCCACTGCCTGCGCGCCTTTTATGCCTTCTTCGTGGCCGTGCGATGTTTCTGCGCTCCGTTTTGCCTGTTCCAGCACTTCTTCTATCGTGTCGAAGGCCCATCCCACCGGACTTACCCGCATTCCGCTGCCGTTGCCGTAGCTCAATCCTTTGCCGTCCTTGCTGTATAGCCAGCTCATGAATCCGCTGCCGTATCCGCGTCCCGGATATGCTGTCCCGAATTCCCTGTAGCTGTTTCCGTAGTCGAATTTGCCGTCGTTTATGCTGTGCATCGTCGCTACAGTCAGCACTGAATCGTCTGTAAAGTCGCTTCCGTAGCCGAACATCTTGAAGTCCTGTGTCTTAACATTGTGGAATTCGTACACTGAACCTATTATGTCGCCAGCTATTCCACCTATTATAAATTTGTTTGCCATTATCTTTGCGTTAAAATAACAATTTGAAAAATTAGTAAATTTTTTTGGCTGTTTAAGCCTTATTTTCAAGTGTTTGTGGCGATTTTTACATCACCACTTCAGAAACCATTTCTTTTTCTTGGGTTCTGGGGCTGATTTAGCCTCGTTATCCTCGTCAGCGCCTTGCACTGCTCCGTCTGAACTCGTATTTAATGGAACAGTATCGTCTATGCTGCCATCATTATCGTCGATGCTGCCATCATTATCGTCGATGAATTCCGTCCTTCTGAACAGTTGCGGAGCGCGGTAGTTTGTGCCTTGCAACTTCTCTTCAAGCGGCTCTATCACTCCGCTCGACATCATTTTCCGCTGAAAATTCCTTCTGTCGAATGTCTCGTCGAACACTTGCTCGAACATTGTCTGTAGCTCGGTCATCGTGAACTTGTCTTCCAGCAGTTCAAATCCCACTGGCTCAAATCTCATCCGCTCCCTCACCGCGTTCACTGCCGCCTTGAATATTTCCTCGTGGTCAAATGCCAGTTGCGGCAATTCTCTGATTGGAAACCATCTCGCCTCGGCTGCATCGTCGCCGCCTTCCACATCGCTTTGTTTCACAAGTGCGTAAAAGGCTGTGGTTATCACTCTTTCGCGCGGGTCGCGTTCCACGTCGCTGAATGTTCCGAACTGCTTCATGTACACGGTTTCAAGCCCTGTCTCCTCTTTCAGTTCTCGTCTTGCGCTATCTTCAAGGGTCTGGTCCATCCTCAGGAAACCTCCCGGAAATGCCCACATCCCCTTGTAGGGTTCTATTCCGCGCCTTATCAGCAGCACGTTCACGTGTCGTCCGTCAAATCCGAATATCACACAGTCGGTTGTCACTGCCGGATGTGGATATTTATATCTATATTTTAATTCTTCTTCCATTTTTGTTGCGCTCCTTTCAAACGCTTCTTTTTGTATTTCTGACGCAAAGATACTATCGTTTTTTCTCTCCACCAAATTTTTTTGCGTAAAAATGACGCAAAGTGCGAATATTTAACATTAGTAAACATTTCACGCCCATTTTCACGCCAAATTCCGCCTCTAATTTACACAATTCTTCTCGCAAAATCGTAATTTTCCGAAAAAAATGTAACTTTGCACAATCTACAGTCTAAAAACGTATAAATCATGAGAATTTTGAAGAAATCAACTATTATAGCCGCCGTGGCTCTTCTCGCCGTGGCGATGTGTTTCGGCTCGTGCTCCGACGACAAGTCGTCGAGCAATCCTAAGGCGCAGATGGCGGCTTTCATTTTCCATTTCGATGTCTCCAGCGACTTGCTCGAAGTGGCCGACATCACCATCACTTACAAAAATGCCGACGGCAAGGTCACCACCACTGCCCTCACCACCGACACTTGGGAGAAAAGCACCACTCTTAGCTCTTTCCCTGCCACTGCCGGCTACAAGGTCACTGTCACTCGCAAGAGCAATGAACTTTCAAAGAGCACTTACACCATCGGCTATAACTACACCAACGAGGCTGCTGCGGCTGCGAGTGCCAACGTCTTTTACGGCTATCTCCGCGATGCCAACTCCGTCATCCGCACAATTCCCAAGGACAGCGTGGATTCCTACGTGAGCCGCATCTCTGCCAACGCCAATTTCGGCTATCAGGTCAGCTCCGACGAGAGTGGCTATTCAAGCGTGAAGACATCAATCACCTTCTAAGCTGAAAGTTCCGCCTTTCATCCATCTTCGCTGATTGCATATCCCAATAACAATTTTGGAATAATATTCACCGATTCGGCTAAATTTTGTAAAAAACGCATTCTATTGTGCCGATTCTGTTAAAACAATAAAATAAATAAAAAATATTGTCAGAATTTGATTAATATTGCAAATATATACCGAAACCGCAGATAAACTCAAACTAATTTTTCAGATGTTTCGCTTTAACGTTCTGATATTGGCAGTCTTGCTGCTGATGCTATGTGCACAACCCATGAAAGCTGATGCTGGCATGGCGGCTCGTGACGTGCCCATTGAAATATGTGCTGGCGAAGGCAATCCTCCTTACGAATTCATCAACGACAGTGGCAATCCCGATGGATTCTTTATCGACCTTATTAAGGAATTGTCTGAAAAAGAGGGATTTAGCTATCATCTGAAATTACTTCCATGGAACTCGGCCATTTCTTCGCTTTATTCAGGCAAGTCCCGAATGATGCTTGGCGTGGTTTTCATCAACGATTCCGACAAACGAATCATTCCCAGTCAGCCGCTTAGCATTGTCTATTATGGCATCGTATCTCGTCCTGCCGATAATTTCAGGAATCTTCACGACATTCAGGGAAAGCGCGTTTTTGTGCTTTCAGGAAGTAGCGGCGAGAGCGTCCTGAGCTCAATTAAAGGCCTAAACGTCAAGCTTATTCGCGTCAGCGATTTGAACTTTGCTCTCCATTCATTGCAGGATGGCGACGGCGATGTCGTGTTCACCACCAGTGCAAGGGCTGAATATGAAATCAAGAGGGAAAAAATGAAACTCGTCACCAATGTTGCTAATGAGGTGGCCCCTAAGTTTTTGGGTATTGTTTACGATGCCCGCGACTCACTCCTTCAGAAAAAAATCAACGTCGGCATCCAGCGCATGATGGCTGATGGCAGCTACGACAGATTGGTACAGAAATGGCTTTATGGTGGCACTCAGCAGCACAAAATTCCTAAATGGGTCTATTTCGCCATGATTTCATTGGTGTTTATTCTCATTGTCGGCTCAATGTTCATGGCAATTTTGCGCCATCAGGTTAAATTGGCCACGGCTCGGCTCCAAAAGCAGAAGCAGAACTTGCACACGCTCAACGATGAATTGACCAACAGCAATAAGATGCTCGAATTGATTATGCAGAACACCAACTCGGGCTATGTTTACATGAAGCCTGACCAGACCATGGTTTGGGAAAGCCTTTCTAAATGTAAGGGCTTCGACTGGAGTGCTATGGGCAAGCGTTTCGCTTCTCGGATTGGCAATCATTGCTACATTGGCGCTAACGAAAATTTATGCCGGAAATGCAAATTGAAGGATGCCGCCAAGTCACGCTCTGTCACGAAGATTGAGTCTGTTTCTCCAGTTGACGGCAGCCCTATCGAGGTCACCTATATTCCAATTATTGGCGATGATGGCGAAATTGATGGCTTCATTGTGAAATACGACGACATTTCCGAGCACACTAAACTTGTTCAGGAACTCACTGTGGCCAAGGAGCAGGCCGAGCGCAGCGACATGCTCAAATCGGCTTTCCTCGCCAATATGAGCCACGAAATCCGCACTCCGCTCAATGCCATTGTGGGCTTCTCACAAATTATGTTCGATGGCGACTATGAGGAGGATGAGAAAAATCAGTATCTCACCATTATTAATGAAAACTGCGACATGCTGCTTAAACTTGTCAACGACATCTTGGATTTGTCCAAAATTGAGGCCGGTTTCGTCGATTTGAAGAAGGAGCGTGTGGTTATGAACGATTTGACTAAAGGCGTGTATTCCACTTTGGCTGGTAAAGCACGCCAAAACAAGGACGTGGCTTTCAATCTCGTTAATCCCGTCGAGGACGTGGTTGTGGAGCACGACAAGCGCCGAATAGAGCAGATTTTGTATAATTACGCCACCAATGCCTTGAAGCACACTCAAAAAGGGCACATCGACATGGGCTACACCTATGAGGACGGAGGCATCAAACTTTTTGTCGCCGACACTGGCAGCGGAATTGCCGAAGCCAAAAAGGATTATGTCTTCGGACGCTTCCAGAAGTTGAACAACACCCAGCAGGGCATGGGGCTTGGATTGTCCATTTGCCACGCCATTGCCGAGGCTGCGGGCGGTAAGGTTTGGTTCCAAAGCACCGAGGGCGAAGGCAGCACTTTCTGGGCTTGGCTCCCGTGTCCTAAGCTCGATGAGTGAAAAATATCTAAATTTCTCTCTAATTTGGCTATTCGCCCATTATTTTAGTATATTTGCATCGCTCAATATTTCGATACTATAGCAAATGCATCTCACCAAGTTTTGATTCACGTTGGCACCAAAAGCTATAGTCATCATGAAAATTTTAAATGAACTTTTTTTACTAACATTAAAACAATATCATTTTATTATGAAGAAAATCAAAATTTCCTTGGCTTTCTGCCTCGTTGTTTTGGCAGCTCTGACTTTAAATCTCACTTCTTGTGGTGGTGACGACGGAGATGACATTATCACAGTTTATGGAGCAGCTTTCAATTTCAATTTCACTCCTACCTCTGATTTGCTCGCTATTTCCAACGCCACAGTCACTTATATTGATGCCAACGGCAACAAAAAGACTGAAACCATGAGCGGAACTGTTTGGTCCAAGACTTTTGCGGCCACATCACTGCCTGCTAAGGCCGGTTATCAGGTCGTTTTCACACGCAACAACGCAGCTCTCACTAAGGAAAGCTACAAATTAGGTTACACCTTCGTTAACACTTGGGGCGCTGTCGTCACTTCTGGCTCAAGCATCTCAAATCCTGTCCACAAATCCGACACTCAGACTGTTGCAAACAGTATTTCAAAGGATAACGTTGAACAGTGGTTCACTACTGGCCTGAGCAAACCTTCCTATGGCTATCAGGTATCCAAGTCAGGTGACAATTATTCTTGCGACACTGTCACATTCCCATTCTGATTTTCCAATAAATCACAAATATATTCAGTGATGCTCGGTTATCAAATCTGGGCATCACTGTTTTTTATTCTTTCCCCCCATTGTAGTGGTGCATCCACGTATGCGTCCTCCATCATCATTGTTGTTTCCTCAAAAAATGCAAAGCATTTTAAAGAATTGGTCAAATTAGGCTCATCGGGTCAATTCCCAAACTTGCCCTATCCCATTGTATGGTCGCATCCACGTATGCGCCCTCACGCATCATGGTTGTTTCATCAAAAAATGCAAAGCATTTTAAAGAATTTGGCGAATTAGGCTCATCGGGCCAATTCCCAAATTTGCCTATCCCATTGTGAGGGCGCATCCACGTATGCGCCCTCACGCATCATGGTTGTTTCCTCAAAAAATGCAAAGCATTTTAAATCCCATCGGGCTTATTGGCCTTATCAGCCCCAAATCCCCCCCACAAAAATTTCTCAATTTTTCCGTTTTCCTTGCATCTCCCCTTTTCCCCTCCATTAAATTCGTGCAATTAATCAAACTAAAGAGAGGAAATAATTATGTTACCACGTGGAAATGAACGTTGGCGCAACCATGGCGACGACATCGACTACCGTCTTGAAGAGAACCGCAAGCGCCGCCACAGGGCGTACCTGAAATTCCGTCTGATCGACAGCAACCGCGACGTGCGGCTCGGCGGTCTGCAGGGCGAGCGCATCGACCTTTGGAAGGGAATCTGGTTTGATGGCGATATCAGCTGCCTTTTCTCCGACACCAACCTCGGCAAGAGCATCCTCGCCGTCCAGATTGGCGACGAGGTGGCGCACCGTTTTGGCCGCTGCGTGCTCTATTACGATTTCGAGCAGTCGCACCGCCAGTTCCACATGCGCTATTCCACACCCGAGGGTTCCTATCCGTTCTCGCCCGCCTTCAAGCGCGGCACTCCAATTTACGACGATGGCGTTTTCGACATCGAGGATGCCCTCTATTCCATCAAGAATTCCGTCCGCATCATGGAAGCCCCGTTCCTGATTATCGACAACCTTTCCTCTCTTTGTTCGTCAGCATACTCCTCAGCCGCCTTCGGCGAGTTCATGACCGAACTGTGGAAGATGCAGCACCTCTACGACTTGTCGATTCTGCTGCTCGCCCACACTTCAAAGCACAGTCCCTACCGTCCGCTGGGCCTCAACAATCTTGCATTTTCCCGCTCTTTCATCAATCACTGCGACTCCGCATTCGCCATCGGCCAGTCGGTCTCCGACCCCGAGGTGCGCTACATCAAGCAGATTAAGGACCGAACCGGCCATCTGGTTTACAACACCAACAATGTCATCCCATGCACCATCCAGCGTGTCAACAATGGCTTG
This sequence comes from Muribaculaceae bacterium, assembly GCA_022484565.1. Taxonomy (GTDB): domain Bacteria; phylum Bacteroidota; class Bacteroidia; order Bacteroidales; family Muribaculaceae; genus JAKVKZ01. Next base: position 63,445 of record JAKVKZ010000006.1, on the reverse strand, counting down.
CGCTTTGTCGAGGGCAAGTGCTGCACCGAGGATTCCCTCATCAACCGCAACTGCCTTTCCAGCGCCAAGGTCGACTCCATCCGTCTGCTTGCCTCGCAGCCCAATCTTTCCTACCGTGTCATTGCCAAGGCGCTCGGCGTCTCGCCAACCACGGTCTCAAATATAGTTGCCAAGTTCGGCGCTTCCTCTGGCAAAATCACTCCGGAATCAAATCTGGAAATCATCACTGAATCCAAGCCGGAAATCAATCCCGAACCAGCATCAAATCCATCCTCCGAACCTGCCCCTGAGGTCGTCGAAAATATAGGGGGCAAACCCGCAGAAAAACAAATTGGACACTCCGATAACATATCAGTGGCCCAACAAGTTGCAATCGTTTTGCCCGTCCAAGCCCCCCTCCAGCTCCAAGCCGGAAATTCATCGGAAATTCCATCACAAACCTCCACGGAATTCACAACGGAATCCATTCCCGAAATAATTCCCGAAGCAGTATCTGAAATCAGGCCAAAAGATGAGCTAAAAGCGGAAATAAAAACCGAATCCAAGCCAAATTCCGAAGAAAATGCTGAGTCAGTCACCGAAATTCCCGATGAATCCGCCCATGAATCAAATAGTGAGCCTGAACCCGTTGCCGAGCCAGTTGCCGAAATAGCCGAGGAAATCCCAACCGAAATTTCCGCTCAATCCGCCCAAAATCTTCCCGCAGTCATAGGGGGCAAACCCGCGGAAAAACAAATTGGACAGTATGCTAACTCATCTCTGGCCGAGCATGTTGCAATCGTTTCGCCCGTCCAAGCCCCCCTCCCTTCGGCCTCCCAAAATCCCGATGATCCTTCACTCCCCGACGATTCTCTCATGGCTCCATCAAATAAAGATATTGCATCATTCAACGATTTCTTACTTAATAATAATTCTAAAAACATGAAACGTCAAAATCCATTGCTGCTCTCCGTGCCGTCGGAACTTTCAGCGTTCTACGACGACACCTATCACGAAACTGTCGAGCGCATCGAGCAGCGCGACTACATTTACGTCCGCACTTACCGCCCTACACCCAAGGAACTTGCCGCTTATCCCGACTTCTTCCTCCAGGCCCTGCCAATCGAGGTGATGTACATTTGGGACCGCAACTGCCTCAACGACCTTCTCGTCCAGAAGGCTCTCGCCAAGGGCATTCCCGTCCCGCCCCGTTTCGCCGACGTTTACGACGCCTCCGACGCCTTTGCGCACTTCCACTTCTATAATGACGACCTTCCCAAGCCCGTCTGGCAGATAACTCCGCAGGTCATCGCGCGCCGCAGTCTGATCGACCGCCTCAACCGTGATTTCTGCGACCGCGACTTCAACGCCACCTGCATCCGCCTCAATTCATGCGACACCCACCGCGGCAGCGACTTCTGCACAACCCGCGAGCTTGCCCAGTTCCCCGACTTCTTCGCCCAGTATGTGCCGCCCGAAGTCTTTTACCGCTGGGACGAGGCCGCACGCTTCGACCTCATGACGCAGCGTGCCCGCGCTGCCGGCATCCCAGTCCCCAAGCGCTTCGATTTCGTCTATCCCGCCGATTCATTCTACCATCCTTCCGATTACCGTTATTCCGCGCCCTCCAGCGACTTCGATTCCTGCGACCCGAACGCCATCAAGACCTTCGTCCCCACTCCCGACGAGATTGAGAATTTCCCTATGTTCTTCAATGAGTTCGACCGCAAGTGCCGTCCCATGCGTGGCACTTCCAACGACATCTACGATTATTGCGCCTATCAGTGCCATCTTCAGGAGTTTCCCATCCCTCCCCGCATCGCCGAGATTTTCCCGCCCGACACCTTCCGTCACCGCACATCCGATCTCACCATCTTAGCCGATTGTGTGGTTCCTCCCTACATCACCCCTCAGCCCGCAAAACCTGAGCATTTGTAGTTCATGAAAAAATAATGATATTGTCATGAAAAAGATTACTTTTGTAGAGAATAAAAAACTGAAGGAGATGAGCGATTTCAGACTTAAAACATTTTGCTGTGTGGCGAAGTATATGAGCTACACCAAGGCAGCGCAGGAGATGCACATAACGCAGCCCGCCGTGACGAAACACGTGCATGAACTTGAAGCACAATATAAGGAACGGCTAATCGAGCGGCAAGGCAACAAAATTGTGCTGACCCATGCCGGCGAGGTGCTGCTGGAGCACAGTAACGAGATTCTGCGGGAATATTCACGGCTCGATTTCGTGATGAACATGATGCACGGAGAGCACAGCGGAAATCTGCGAATCGGGGCTAGCACCACGATTGCGCAATATGTGCTTCCGCCGATTTTGGCTAAGTTCGCGAGCAAATTTCCGGAAATTCACATGACGCTGACGAGCGGGAACTCAAACGACATTGAAACGGCGATGGTGAACCATCATATTGACTTGGGACTGATTGAGGGCGATAAACGGCTACCGAGCATGAAGTACACACATCTGATGGATGATGAACTTGTGGCCATATAATCTGCAAAATCGAAATGGGCAAAAATCGACGAGATGACGCTCGATGAGCTGCGGAAAGTGCCGCTTGTGCTTCGTGAGAATGGGTCGGGGACGCTGAGCGTGTTGACCACTGCTCTGGAGAAGCATGGAATTAAGTTCACTGACTTGAACGTGCTGATGCAGCTTGGAAGTTCGGAAAGCATAAAGCTGTTCTTGGAAAATTCGGAAGCGATGTCGATAATATCGTTCCGATGCGTGACCCGTGAACTGGTGAGCGGAGCTATGAAAATCACGGAATTGCCGGAGTTGGAGATGAAGCGGGAACTGTGCTTTATGCAACAGCAAGGCGAGGAAGAAGGCCCCGCCACGCTGTTGATGCAATTTGCCCTGCATGAATGTAGGATATAGTGAGTTTGAAGCGTTAGGCAAGAATTTTCACAAGGAAATATCCGCCGACAATCAGCCACACATATAGCGTGCCTGCAAGATAGAACGGCTTTGCGCCAGCCTGACGGAACTTGTCGAAACTCGTTTCGGTGCCTAGGGCGGTCATGGCCATTGTGAGGAGAAAAGTATCGAAGCTGTTGATGGCATCGGTGCAGACTTTCAGGCCGTCGGCAGGAATGAAGCTGCAAGCACCGAGAAGAGAATTGAGAATGATGATGCCAAGAAAACCGAAAGCGAACCAAGGGACTGTGATTTTGCCCTTCGACTTTCCATTGGCGTTTTTGCGTGAACGGACACGTGCAAGCGCAATGCTCATGATGACAAGTACCGGAGCAAGAAGCATCACTCTAATCATTTTGGTGATGGTAGCTTGGTCGGCAATGTGAAGCGCACCAGTGGCATCCATGGCGTTGCCTGCACCCACCACGTGAGCCACCTCATGCAGGGTTGAACCAGTGTAGATGGCCATTTGTTCGGGCGAAAGTGAGAGAATACCGCTGCGGTAAGCTATAGGATAAAGGAACATGGAAAGTGTGCCGAATATTACGACAGTGGAGACTGCAACGGCAGTAGTGTGAGCCTCGCATTTCACCACGGGTTCAGCTCCAAGCACGGCTGCTGCACCGCAGATGGCACTGCCGGTGGAGGTCATGAGGGCGGTGTCGGAATCCATTTTATAGAGCTTGCCGAAAAGAATGCCGAGGAAGATAGTGCCGCAAATGATAATGCAATCAACCACAAAAGCCGACATGCCGACATCAAAAACCTGCTGGAGAGTGAGCCTGAAGCCATAGAGGATGATTCCTACACGCAGAATGCGCTTGGTGCAGAACTTGATTCCCGGCACCCAAGTGTCAGGAATGAAATTGCGGAGACTGTTGGCATAAATCATGCCTAAAATAATTCCGACGATAAGTGGACTTAGAGAAAGATTCTTTACCCACTGAAATTGAGCGATGTAGAAAGCCGACATGGAAAACAATGCGATAAGCAGCACGCCATGAATCACGTTGCCCTTTTTCTCGCTGATTTTGATTTTACCCATAACTTTTATGAATGATTTAATTTCGTTTTGATGGTGCAAAAGTATGGCTAATAAAGGTTGCAGGCAAATCATATTTTTGTATGGATTATAACTAAAAGTAATATATAAAACGATGTAACATGAAAAGTAGGTTATCGTTTGCAACAAAAATATAAGAAGATGGTTATCGTTTAGAACAAAAATAAAGCAAACATGGTTATCGTTTAGAACAAAAATACATTAAAGATGGTTATTGTTTGAAACAATTTAGTATCTTTGCAACTGATAATTAATGAATAAGCGATATGTTTGAAAGAACAATATTACGAAAACTGGATAATTGGGCCAACGACAGCCACAGAAAGCCATTAATACTGCGAGGAGCGCGGCAAGTCGGAAAGACAACAGTTGTTCGTCAATTCGGAGATAAATTTGACAATTACTTGTATCTTAATCTTGAAAAAGACGATGAAAAGAAATTGTTTGAAATGAACTTAAGTCTTGATGAACTACTGACCCGGGCATTTATGCTTAACAATAAAATAAAGAAAAAAGGGCGCACATTGCTATTTATCGATGAGATACAAAACTCTCCGAAAGCAGTGTCATGCCTGCGCTATTTCTACGAGGATAAGCCTGAAATATACGTTATTGCTGCTGGGTCACTACTTGAAAGTATGATAGATTACCACATCTCATTTCCCGTAGGAAGGGTGCAATATCTACCAGTAAGACCCTGCTCATTCAGAGAATTCGTCAATGCAACGGGTAACGGAATTTACCTTGCAGCATTGGATTTCCCCGAAAGGACCATCAGTTTCCATGATAAGTTGATACAGCTTTTCAATACATATACATTGATAGGCGGAATGCCAGAGGTGGTACAAATATATGCCGAAAATCACGACATACTTTCGTTGAGTGCTTCCTATGAGTCGTTGCTGCAAAGTTATCATGATGATGTGGAGAAATATTCAAAAGGAAAGACACAGACAGAAGTGATAAGGCACATATTGCACGATGGGTGGGCAAAAGCAGGTGAAGCAATAACATTGAGCGGATTTGCCGATTCGAACTATAAGTCGAGAGAGACAAGCGAAGCATTCAGCACCTTGGGAAAAGCCATGCTGCTTGAACTTGTGTATCCTACGACGAGTACAGAAGTGCCACCAATATCCGACTTAAAACGTTCGCCAAAGCTTATATGGCTTGATTGCGGAATAGTGAATTATGCTGCAAAGGTGCAAAAAGAGATATTGGGAGCTATGGACATACTTGATGCGTGGAGAGGAAAAATTGCGGAACAAGTGGTGGCACAGGAATTGCTTACGTTAAGTGACAGAATGAGTGACAGGCGAAATTTCTGGGTTCGGAGCAAAGATGGCGCAAAAGCAGAAGTTGATTTTGTCTATGTTCATAATTCGCATTTGTTGCCAATTGAGGTGAAATCCGGACACAATTCACATCTGAGGTCACTGCACAGTTTCATCGACCGAAGTCCGTATGATGTAGCGATAAGAGTTTGGTCACAGTCATTGTCAATACAAAAAGTGACTACCCCCATCGGCAAAAAGGAATTCACCCTTATAAACTTGCCATTTTATCTTGTTGGAGAATTGCCGATAGTGATTGACAACATGGAAGAACTTGGAAAAAAGTTGGCCGAGGAATCGGGATTGTAATGACTGCAGCTAAGCGGCACAGAAATAAAAAGCGTAATAAATGGTAAATAGGGAGTGGAGGTCGTAACTTTTTTGTAATTTTGCAAAAAATTAGGGTGCAGGCTCAAAAGTGGTAGAAGAAACAAGCCAAAAATCGACATGCACCAGCAAAGAAACAAATACATATAGCTGAAAAATATGGGCATATTAGATTTGAGCGAACAAGAAATTGTACGCAGAAAAAGTTTGGAAGAATTGCGCAAGATAGGCATTGAACCTTATCCTGCAGCAGAGTATAAGGTCAACGGATACAGCGACGAGATAAAAGCGACGTTCAAGGATGAAGCAGAGGCAAGGCAGGTGTGCATAGCAGGCCGCGTGATGAGTCGCAGAATAATGGGAAAGGCCTCATTCATGGAGCTGAAGGATTCGAAAGGTAAAATTCAGGTTTATGTTAGCCGCGATGACCTTTGCCCTGATGAGGACAAGACGATGTACAACACGGTGTTCAAGAAGTTGCTTGATATAGGCGACTTTGTGGGCATCGAAGGCTTTGTGTTCCGCACGCAGATGGGCGAAATCACCGTCCATGCTAAGAAACTTACTTTGCTGAGCAAATCGTTGAGGCCGCTGCCAGTGGTTAAGGAAAAAGACGGAGTGACTTACGATGCGTTTTCCGACCCTGAAATGCGCTATCGCCAACGCTATGTGGACCTTGCAGTGAACGACAGCGTGAAGGAGATATTCCTGAAACGCACAAAGATATTCAATTCGATGCGCGAAAGCATCAACGCGGAAGGTTGTCTTGAAGTGGACACTCCAGTGCTTCAGCCTATTCCAGGCGGAGCGGCTGCACGTCCTTTCGTCACTCACCATAATGCGCTTGACATTCCGCTATATTTGAGAATTGCCGATGAACTTTACCTGAAGCGTCTGCTGGTGGGCGGTTTTGAAGGCGTGTACGAGTTTTCGCGCGACTTCCGCAACGAAGGCATGGACCGCACGCATAACCCGGAATTCACGGTGATGGAAATGTACATCGCCTACAAGGACTATAACTGGATGATGAGCTTCACTGAGAAAATGCTTGAGAAAATCTGTATCGACGCCAACGGCACCGGTGAAGTGAAGATTGGCGAAAATATGGTCAGCTTCAAAGCGCCTTATAAGCGCGTTACCATGACGGATTCAATAAAGGAATTCACTGGATTCGACATCACAGGCAAGAGCGAGGATGAAATTCGCGAAGCCTGCAAGAAACTTGGGGTGGAAGTTGACGAAACTATGGGCAAAGGTAAGCTGATTGATGAGCTTTTCGGAGCAAAATGCGAAGGCAACTACATTCAGCCGACATTCATCATTGATTACCCGATTGAAATGTCGCCACTTACCAAACGCCATCGTGAGCATAAGGAATTGACTGAAAGATTCGAGTTGATGGTTAACGGCCACGAACTCGCCAACGCATATTCAGAGCTTAACGACCCTATTGACCAGCGCGAACGCTTCCAGGAACAATTGAGGCTGTCGGAAAAAGGCGACGATGAGGCAATGTTCATCGATCAGGATTTCCTGCGTGCATTGGAATATGGAATGCCGCCTACATCGGGCATTGGCATCGGCATGGACCGTTTGACAATGCTTATGACTGGTCAGGCCTCGATTCAGGAAGTGATTCTCTTCCCGCAAATGCGCCCTGAAAAGACTGTTATGCATGACAGTGATGATAAATTCATGGCGCTCGGAGTACCTAAGGAACTTGTGGCACTGATTCAGAAAGCCGGTGTGTTGACAGTTGAAGCCCTTGGTGAAGCCGGAGCCGGGAAACTGCATCAGGACATCTGTGGAATCAACAAGAAATTCAAGATGGAACTTGCAAATCCAAGCATCGATGATGTAAAGGACTGGGTAGAGAAAGCAAAAACCGCAAAAGAATAATGACAGAGAATTTTCCGGGAAAAATAGCCGTAATGGGCGGGGGCAGTTGGGCAACCGCGCTGTCGAAACTCCTGCTTAACGACAACAAGAACATACTGTGGTACATGCGCCGCGACGACCGCATTGAAGATTTCAAGCGGCTCGGCCATAATCCCACTTATTTAAGCGACGTGACTTTTGACATCGACAGAATAAAATTCTCGTCGGACATCAATGCCATAAGCGAAGAGGCCGATACGATAATGCTTGCGATGCCGTCGCCATACATCAAGGACCATCTTAAGAAACTGACTGCCGACATAAGCGGGAAATACCTCGTAAGTGCGGTTAAGGGTATGGTACCTGAGGACAATGTGGTCATTACTAAATATATGCACGACGTGTTTCACGTGGCCACCGACCATCTGTTGGTGGTGAGCGGACCATGTCATGCTGAGGAAGTGGCCCTCGAAAGGCTCTCGTACCTTACTGTTGGCTCGCAAAGCGAAGAAATCAGCAGGGCATTTGCTAAAAGATTGACCTGCAAAACGATGAAGACGGTGATATCGACCGATGTGGATGGAATAGAATATGCCGCAGTGCTGAAAAACGTGTATGCCATTGCCGCAGGCATGGTGCACGGCATTCAGTGGGGCGACAATTTCCTGGCAATGCTGATGTCGAACGCAATACGTGAGATGGAGCGCTTCATGAGCATCGTCATTCCGCGCGACAGGAACATCTGCGATTCAGTGTACCTTGGCGATTTGCTTGTGACAGGATATTCCCGATTCAGCCGCAATCACAACTTCGGAGCAATGCTTGGCCGTGGTTATTCGGTGAAGGCTGCAATGATGGAGATGGAAATGGTGGCTGAAGGCTACTACGGAACCAAGTGCATACACGAAATCAACGAGAAATACAAGGTGAGCATGCCTATTCTTGAAGAGATGTACAACGTGCTGTACAAGAATGAGAAAGCAATGAAAGCCATAACAGTAATGGCTGACGAATTCGTGTGAGAAAAAAATGAATTTTTGTCAAACTAATAATGTGTCGAAGATGAAAACAATTCAAGTAAACAACCAAAAGGTTCTCGGAAGCGTGAGTGAGGCCGAAATCAAGGCTTTTCGCGCGAAAGCTGCCGAGGCAATGGAAAAATTGAGTAAAGGTACCGGCGCGGGAAATGACTTCCTCGGCTGGCTGCATCTGCCAAGTTCAATAACCGATGAATTCATGGAAGACGTCGAGGCTACAGCCAAAACCCTTCAGGAACGTTGTGAGTATGTCGTTGCAGTGGGAATAGGCGGAAGCTACCTTGGTGCAAAAGCCGTTATAGAGGCGTTGAGCGACACATTTGCCGCCTACAAGCCATCTAAATTCCCGAAAATCCTGTTTGCCGGCCAAAACATCGGCGAGGATTATCTGAGCGAATTGAAAAGTTTGCTGGAAGGCAAGCAATTCGGCATTATTGTAATATCAAAATCAGGCACAACCACAGAGCCAGCCATTGCATTCCGTCTATTGAAGGAGATGCTTGAGGCTCAGGTGGGCAAGGCTGAGGCAGCTAAGCGAATAGTGGCAGTTACCGACGCAAAGAAAGGCGCATTGCGCACTTTGGCTACTGCTGAGGGCTACAAGACATTTGTCATTCCCGATAACGTTGGTGGGCGCTTCTCAGTACTCACTCCAGTTGGACTTCTGCCGATTGCAGTCGCTGGATTCGATATCAAAAAACTCGTTGCAGGCGCACAAGCAATGGAAAAGGCTACCGCAAAGGATGCTGACGACAACATCGCAGAAATATATGCCATGACCCGCAATGCATTGTACACCAGTGGTAAAAAGATTGAGATACTCGTTAATTTCAACCCGAAGTTGCACTTCCTCGGAGAATGGTGGAAACAACTTTACGGCGAAAGCGAAGGTAAAGAACACAAAGGAATTTTCCCGGCATCAGTTGACGACACAACCGACCTGCACAGCATGGGCCAATGGATTCAGGAAGGCGAGCGCACAATCTACGAGACAGTTATTTCAGTTGCCGACCAGCAACATTCAATGGTCATCCCAAGTGACGCTGAGAACCTTGACGGACTTAACTATATAGCCGGAAAGCACGTTGACGAGGTCAACAAAATGGCCGAACTCGGCACGCAACTTGCTCATGTGGATGGAGGAGTGCCAAATATCCACATCATTCTGCCAGCGTTGACTGAATTCAACTTAGGCGAACTTATTTATTTCTTCGAAAAAGCCTGTGGCGTAAGTGGATACATCCTCGGAGTAAATCCATTCAACCAGCCGGGCGTAGAGGCCTACAAGAAAAATATGTTTGCGTTGCTCAATAAGCCAGGATACGAGGCAGAGAGCAAAGCAATCCAGAGTAAGCTGAAATAAAGTCAGATTCTGTAAATATAATTAAGGCAGCATTGCGAAAGTGATGCTGCCTTAATTATATAATTTTGAATAAGTTACTTAACCTGCGAACTAATATTCAAACATCCATTTGTGACCCCGGTGGGGCTTGAACCCGCGACCCAATTATTTAAATTTACTTATCTGCACTGAGCAACAGAGTAGCAATTGCCGAAATATACGATGTGATATAAACATTTATTTCTGAAATTATGGTTGGCCAACATAATATTGGTTGGATTCCTTTCCATCAACTGCCTCTTTCACTTTTCCGTTCTTTGCCTCATAATCGCGATAGAGTTCCTCATAATCACGGGTGTAGTCAGCGTCAGGTACAACATGAACATCGAACCTGAGTTCCAACATGCCTGTTTTGGCAAAATTACCGTAGCAGCGAATGTAATGGTCAACAAGCCCTACATTCTTTGTGCTGTTGTACTTAATGTGGATGAAGCCGTTCTTGTGAGGCAATACTGTGATTGGATAATCATCGTCAACCACCATGCAGCCGCATGAAGGCTGGATTTCGGTGATAAACAATGGATTATTGCCTACATTGACGATTTCATATTTCATGTCCATTTCCTGGCCTTGCAGGATTGGATAATAGTGGCGGTTAGGATCTATGACTTGAACCGTAGTAGGCTCAACTTTCCTTTTGCAAGAGCTAAAAACGACTGCTCCGCAAATCAATATCAATAATATAAGAGTGTATTTTCTTGTCATAATCATAATTATTATGGATTCAACTGGATTTCGTCACATGCTATGTTCTTGCGTTTACCATCCTGACGTGTTATTTTAACTGTAAGCGATTTTGCTCCGCTCAAATTGATGTTGCCGCTTACTGTAACCAATTCCTGTGGCTTGTCGCCAATCGGTTCAGGCACTTTCAAAACAACACTTTCAGAATTGTTCTTTATCACTTCCACACTTTTAGGCGCGAAGATATGGAAATGAGGGCTATGAAGGAATGAAAGAGTTATGGAATGCGCATTTTGAGCAGACGCAACAGGAACGGACAAAATAAGTTGCGGATTCAACGAAGAAATTATCCATCCTGAGTGATAATTTGCCGCAATTCCATGAATGCCGTCGGTGAGCATTTCAAGATTTTCATAACCTTCATCAAGTTTTGACAGAGCTGTCACTTTTTGCGATAAAATAAGGTTGGGAAGTTGTGGAGTGTCGATGATTGTTTTCCAACCATTAATATAGTCACCCATAAGGTCATCTTCCTTTTCACAGAAACTTGACATATCCTCAAAGCCTTTATAGTCCATAAGGTGATTCACCATTTCGCTCACTTCAGGCTTGATTTTGACAGATATGCCATTCTTTACAGCGCACCCATCATCGCCTGTGGCGGCTATTCTTGCCAATTCCAGTCGAGTGTAAGTCAGTGCAAGATAAAACTTGCTCAGACGTGTATGCTCATCACCTTTGGCTGATTTTAGGGATTTGCCGATTTCATCGTAAAAATTGGCAAATTCATCAGTGTCGAGATATTCTCCAATAGCATCATACACACCACCATAGAGATTGAGTGACGCTTTGTTGGTCTGGGCAGCTTTTTCCAACTTCAGACAATAATCTGTAAGCATTTCGGCTGTAGTCGGGAAATATTGGTTGAAATAGCGAGCAACCAGTTCGTCGACGTTCCAATAAGGATTAATCATGAGAGCTGCAAGCACGTAATTCTGCATATCTCCAAAACTCGAATAGCTGTAACCGCTGCCATTCAGGAAAACTCCCTTAACTCCTAAGTCGCAGTAATATTTCAATCGTTCCTGCATAACATATAATGAAGGGAACGGAGTGAAATAATCGTCGAAATTGTTCACATAGTCCCACACATAGATGTGAGGCGTGACTTTTTGCCATTGTTCCACCAAATCAGTGAATTTACCGGCATTTTTTGTTCCTCCCTCTTTCAGGGGGAAATCCATGGCGCTGATAACAACGCCTACGTTGTCGGGAAATTCTGTCGTTGGAGGCGTCTTTGTGCTTAAATAGCATGATGTGTAGAACCTGTGTAGCGGGAAGCGCTTGGCAAGCCTTAAAATCAGTTTTGTGACTGCTGGAGTAGCGTTCTTGGGCGTGTTTCCGGCAGCCTTGCACTGAGCACACATGCACACACAGTCATCATCGTTCGGGAAGATGGAGAATCTGTAGGATTGCTTATGCCCATCACCGAAGTTATCTATAATGTAGCTTTCGATTCTTTTATATGTGTCCTCCGATGAAAAGCAATATTGGTCCTCATATTTCTCGCCATCTACAGTGGCGTAAACCGAGTTTGGAGCATCTTTACCGATTGCTGTGGGTAAATGATGTCCCCACAAGCCCCAATCGCTGCTTACATTGTTCATACCGAATATTGGAGAATCATCAACGACGGTGTTCGGTTCAAAATATGCCTCACGATATTCAAACGGCAACATTGCTGTTGTGTCGTTCATCGTAAGCATCGCTGGAGGCAGATCATCAGAAGAAATTCTTGCGTCTTCATCGCCAATTTTCTTCATCACTTGATAAAGCATCCACACGACATCCTTTTCATTCTTAACCTTCATAGTGACCGAACCTTTACCACAAATCACTTTATAGTCCGATTTCATCGAAGAATCTATCACTATTTGAAGTTTGTAGTAGTCGGCAGGCCCAGAAGCATAAGCGACATATTTAGCCTCGGATGCACGCTTAAGCAGATGGTTATAGAGGTACTTGCCCCATTTCTGGTCAGCAGGAGTTGCGTTCTCAGGCAGTGTGATTACATAACCCTGCCACATAGCGAATGAATCGTGAACATTGTTGGCACAGCCCGTGCCCACAATAAACACAAAGCATATAGCTATAAGAACTTTAATCTGCTTAGAAATTGATGAAGAGCTGCACGTACACATTGTACAAATTCTTATATTGCGAGGCGTTCTTGTAAACAGAACTATATGGGTTATAATATGTGTACCATGTTCCGAGAAGACCTAATGACAGGTGACGTGTCAGCAGAACTTGTCCGCCCAGGCCAACCATAGTGTTGGTATGCGAATAAGAATTGCTTATCAAATACTGGTCCACAACGGTCAACTCAGGGAACGAACCGATACCTGCCATGGCAGAAATGTGGGTGCGTCCGTCGTCGTTCAGGTAATATCTACCTTCAGCGCTGACGTTGTAGTAGAGTTTTGAACTCATCGTAATCAGGTCAAGTTTGGCATTTGTCCAGAAAGGATACCATGTCTTGCTGATGTTTGGAGTCAGCGTAAACAAGTTCTTCTTTTCAGGCAGACGGCGGAAACCGGCCTTCAGCCCAACCTCCAGGTCATTATTAAGTTCTTTAGTCAATCCAACATTGACAAGGACTTTAGGGAAGTATTTATTGGCAACGGCAAAGTTGGCCGAACCTCTAAGAGTCTTGGTGAACCTGTGCATCCATTGGCCGCCAATCTGAATGCCCGTGCCACCATTGATGGTGTCGGTGCCTACATCGTCGGCGTTATGGTTACCATCCATACCTTTATAGTTGATGGTACCGGTTATCTCGTCATTGGCGCTGCGGTGCGTATATTCAGCGGTGGCAATTGATGTTATCACATCTTCACCGGCTGGACGAGCCTGCAGGTATGCAAGGTTAATCTCATTCTTGTAATTCTTGTTCATAAGTCCACGGAGGTGCTGATTGTACTCACCAGCCTCGGCTGCGCCAGGCTCATAGAACTTTTGATAAACGTAGGCGGAATCGTAAAGTTTCTGCTTTTCGAATATCAAGCCTTTTACATATTTCAATTCCTTGTTGGTTCCATCGAATGCAAGAGCATTGTCAACGACATTCATTGCTGAATCAGTGGAATTCGTCTTAAGCAATGCCAATGCGTAATATTCGCTGCTCTGAGAGAATGCTCCGATAAGCTCTGGGCTATCAGGGTAGTCCTCAAATTCAGGGCGCAATAATTTGACGGATTTATCGAAAGTTTTCTTCCTGTCGTAAACAGTTGACTGCTTAATCTTATAGAACAAATCATTCGGATAATAGGCAAGTCCATCGGAGGTGTAGTGCTCAAATGCATCGTAGTTGCCCAGCTTGTCGGCTGTGTTGATGGCGTAATGCAGACCAAGGTCACTCTTCGGGTTAACCGAAAGCAGACGTTTGGAAGCATCGAATGCTTTTTGTGCTGCACCTTCCTCGTTAAGTTTCTTTATGTAAGGAATAGCCATTTCTTCGTAGGCACTTGCATACATTACTTTGTTGCCGTCGGTAGAATTCAGGAAAGCATCATAATACATATCAAGAGCTTCCTGAGTTTTGCCCATTTTATCGAATAAATAGCACTTTTTATCAATGTAGCTGGCATAAGCAGGCATCTTCTGGTGAAGAGTGTCGAGTGCAGCCAAAGCTTCGTTGTAACGACGCATCTGGGTGTAGCAGGTGACAATCTTTTCACGGGCGGAAATCAGTGTTTCCTCATCCTGCTTTTCGTGATAAGCCACGAACTGTGCGTAAGGAAGTGCACCGCTCCAATCGCCGTTGGCCATCAACCTTTCAGCTTCACGGAGTTCATATTGGCACATTGCGTTGGCAATGTCGTAATTGTTAGGCTCGATAGCGAAGAGCCGCTTGAGCAGATTGTTAGCCTCACGCTCATAGCCCATACGCTTGTAGAGAGAATACTGCTTATAAAGAATGTCCTTACGGTTGCCGTAACGTTTGCGTGCCTCCTGAAGATAGAACAAAGCATCTTCATCGTAGCCTCTTGAAAGAGATGTTGAAAGAAGGTAATCGAGAGCTTCGCTGCTCTTGCCTTTTTCATAAATCTTTCCATAAAGTACATACGGGTCGTTGTCGCGTGCGGCTGCAGCTGCATCTTCCATGAGTCCGTTGTAAAGAGCGGCGAATGCCGGCGAGTTGTTTCGCTTCATCCTTTGGCGAAGGTAAGCCATAGCCTCAGGGTAGCGGCATTGGTCGGACAGAATTCCAACTTTCTTCTTTACAAGTTCGATACTGCCTTGAAGTTCCTCAGCACCCATTGTAGCTGTTTCAAGGGCCTTTTCTGTGTAGCCCTGTTGCAGATACAAGTTTGTAAGGTCGAGGTAGTATTGCTCGTTTTTAGGATTCTTCTTGACCAAATCCTCCAATGCGGCAGTAGCTTCCTTAAGGTTGCCCTGCTTTTTCTGCTTGATATAATTCATTTCCATAGCATAATTCAAGTCCCTTTGGATTATGCTGTCGTTTGGATAAATCTGGTTGATACGGTGAAGAAGACGGTCGGCTTCGATATCGTTACCCTGCTTGCGGTAGAGTTCGATTTTTCTGCGCCAAAGTCCACGCCAATATGGATTTACCTCCAAAAGTTCGTTGACGTAGCAAATTGCGCTTGAATAATGCTTCGTTTCTTCTTCAACGTTGACGAGCAATTGCTTTGCTTCTACGTGGTTGTAATCGCTTTCTATTGATTTGATGAGGTTGTAACGCGATTTGTCGTAATCGTGTCGAGCATAATAATAGCGTCCCATGAGCCACCGCATATCAGGGTCATTCGGATAGGTCTTCAGACCTTCGTCCAAAATCTTCTTTGCAGCGTCGAGCTGGTTCTTATTGAAATCCTGTTTAGCCTGCTCCACGTAGTAATGCGGTAGATGCTCCTCGTTATCGCCCGTTGCCGAAACAAGGCAAAGAGAGCAGCAAATCATCATCAGACACGTATATAATACTTTAATTTTCATTGAGCCTCATCCTCCTTTTTTTGTTGTAATGGAACTGCAGAGATAGACATTCCACTTGCAGTTTTCTCTTTTTCTTTCGATTCCTCTTCTCGATTTCCGAATCCTTGACGTTTCATTGCTTCCCACTTGAAGTTACGCTTAGTGAAGTAGCTTAAATAACCCTTGACAGAGAAGAAAGTAATCATCGGGTGATAGAAGAACGGTTCAAAAAGTGAAGCAAGAAAAATCAAAAGATATCCGCTCTTAATTGAGCGCCAATAGCTCGCTCCAACGTAGTAACTGAAGAAGCAAACCACACCGGTAAGGAAAATATTGAACACATACACCATAAGGAATATAATCCACATGGTTGTCCAGTTGATACCATTGGTGAGAAGAAGCCAAATAAACACTACGAAACCAGTGGCTTCCACGATAGGGGCCATGAACTCGAAGAAGAACAGATAAGGTACAGTCAACATACCCATTTGTTTATAGTGCGGGTTCAAGAGCACCTTACGGTGTACACTCATGTACTGGAGCAGACCACGGGCCCAACGTGTACGCTGACGGTTGAGGACGCCGACAGTAGGCGGTCCTTCAGTCCAGCAGCAAGTCTCAGGCACCTGATCGACTTTGTAAGGTTTGTTCAAGTCGCACATGTACATTACCATACGTACCAGTAAGTCCATATCCTCGGCGAAACTCTGGGAGTCGTAACCGCCGACAGCGACAACAATCTCACGGTCGAAGAAGCCGAAACCACCAGACACGTTAGGAATAGCGTTCAAAGTTGCCCATCCCATCTTGCTGACAAGGAATGAGCGCATATATTCAAGCTGCTGGAACAATGGCACTGGTGTGTGAGGAACTTTTTCCTTAATCAAGACACCATTTTCGATGCGGCAACCATTACTCATAAGCATGGTAGAGCTGACTGCAATTACACGCTTGTGGGAGGTAAGTACCGGCCAAATCAGTCGGTAGAGCGCGTTTACATCAATGATGCAGTCCACATCGGTATCGATGAAGTAGGGATATTTGGCAACGTTGACACCTGCGTTGGAGGCATCGGCCTTTGTACCACCATTCTTCTTATCGACAACGGTGAGCTTATCGTAGTTCTTGTTCTTCGATTGGAACACTCTACGAACCGGCTCACTCTTAACGCGTTCGCGGTAAGCGAAAGGAACCTGCACAAGTTCGAATTCATCTATAAGCTTTTCAAGCGTGCTGTCAGTACTACCATCGTTGACAATGACAACCTCGAATTTCGGATAATCCACACTCAAAAGAGAGTGCACGTTATCAAGAATTGTTTTCTCCTCGTTGTAGGCAGGGGCGATAATTGAAATACCTGGGGTGTATGGTGAGTCAGTCAGCATCTTCTTCACATACGGCAAGCTGAAGAATGTCTTCTGCCTTTTCTGTGAGGAAAAGCTCAAGACCATCAGCGTGATGTAAGAAAGAATCAGCGCTAAGCTATAAAAGAATACGAAGTATCCGTAGAAATCAAGTATGAACTCTTTCATATTACTTCGTTGTATTTGTGATTAATAATAGGGTCTTTAATATGCTGGAAAATGCGTGAGTCGGCAGGACTTGCAAGGCGTTCCAGCTGTTCGAACATCTGACGGCCGTTCTGGCCGTAATTGTACATTCCTTTAGCAGCAGCGAAGCGGACATCAAAGTCACTTGCCTCATTGTAGCTGTCGTAAAGGAATTGTAAGGATTTTCCTGTGTTCATTTCTGCCACAGATTCAATTATCGATTTCTTCACTGATTCCGGTTGAGTGCGGTAGCTATCGATCATCAGCTTTTCGCTCTCACGGTAGCGCAGAGAACCGAAAGTGTGAGCAATTTCGCTCTTCAGTTCTTGGTTTTCAGTCGTTCTGAAAGGCTCAACCATATATTGACATTCGTCATTCTTACCCAGATAACGGATTTCGCTGGCGAACATCGGCTTCACGGTGTTGTTTTGCGGAGATTTCAACCAGTGGGCAAGGTCAGGGATGTTAAGGCCAAGACATTGACGATTATCGAAAATGGAGTGAATGTCGATTTTATCCCAAGGACGGTAACGTTTATCAAAATCCTCGTTGTCGAAGAAACGGAAAGGATCAGATTTACTGTTCCACATGAACGCTGCCTGTGCAGCCTTACGGAGCATACCGTTCTTATGATATAATAAAGGAATGATTACGGCACCCGGAACGCTCTCTTCAAGGAATCGGAGCCAAGTGAGAAGACGTACGCGATATTTCACTTTCGCATACTGCAACTCACGCTCGAAAAAGTGAGGCAGGTCGAATGCCACAATTATGTTGTGGAAATTGGTGCGGTTGAGTCCCTCACCTATTTCTACTTTCATTTCCACAAGAAGTTGGATGAACAGACGGCGTTCACGGTCGGAGAAAGGCTTGCGGCGGTCGTAATTCATCATTTCCGCAATTTCTTCAGGAGTGTAGATACTGGAAAGATTACCCAACCGATTGATAGTGTCGCGGTAATCTGCCTTGAATTTGTTATAAATTTTCAGGTCTTTGTGCTTGCGGAGGTAGAGGTATATCGTCTGAAAAAGAAGATACAGGCCCATCGCAGTCGACGCCAGTATTACAAGAACACAAATGCGTATAATCAGCGAAAAACCTATAAAAATATCGTAAAGATATAAATAATAGTACGATAAATACCCTATTCCATATTCCAAAGTATTATCCATTTGTTTTGTTTCTTCGCGCTTGAAAGCCCATAGATAACAATGTCCACCTTCTCCAAAGCGGAGAGGCTTTATTGTCTCTGTGAATTTTCAAGTATTAGTAGTATATTTGTTAATTATTAATAGTCTTCAAGCAACGCATCGTTTGCGTCAAAAATAGCTCTGTCGAAATCCTATTTCGGCCATACGACAACGCAAAAGTAGATATTCTTTTCTTATAAACAAAAAAAAATGAAACTTTTTTTGATGCTAAATGCGTGTATTTCAGCACGAAAAGTGGCAATTTTTACGATTTGTCCGATAACGTTCCACAAAACAAATAATTCAAAAAAAGTCGATGAATTCGGCAGTAAAACGCAAAAAATTGGGCTTATATCTTTTCTATTAAAAGTGTTGAAAATTTTTTTGCCGATTTTTTTGATTTTTTCCTGTTTTACGTGTCTTTTCAACGCAGGAGCAACGTTTGTCCAACTTTTATTTTGTGGTTTTCGGCAATGCTGTTCAACTTGCAGAGATTTTTGAGCCGGATTCCATATTCTTGAGAGATGCTTCTAAGAGTGTCGCCTGTTTTTACTGTATAAGAGTCGTTACCGATGGCTGCACATTTCTCCTTTTCCTGTAAATACAACACACAACCTGATTTTATTGATGGTTTGTCTCCGAGGTCATTGAATTCGAGTAATTTTTCTTTCTTAAGTCCGAATTCATCGCAAATTTTATCGAATGTATCACCATCGTGTGTGACGATGTAACGCAATCCCCATTTCTGCCGTACAATATGAATCATTGAGGTTTCATCGAGAATTGGAGCTTCTTCCTCATGTTCGAGCGATTCATCTCCAGTTACACTCTGCTTTTCAGCAACTATCGGTTGATTACTGTCGAAACGGTAAAGCTCATATCGCTCAATAATGTCGATTAATTTGTCCGGATATGATGGGTCGGTGGCATAACCGCACGATTTTAGGGTTTGCGCCCAACTTTTGTAATCAGTGACATTGAGGCTATAAAGAGGTGCGTAGCGTTTACGTTTCAGAAATTTTGCGTGGTCTTCGTAGGATTGTGCGGGATTGTCGTATTTTCGGAAACATTCCTGCATGGCATCGTCATCGTGGTAAATTACATCGCCCGTCCATTCCTTGTGGCACTTTATGCCGAAATGGTTGTTCCCTTCAGTTGCAAGTGGGCTTGACCCCGCCTGGCTTTCAAGTAAGCCCTGGGCGAGAGTGATACTTGCCGGGATTCCATATTCCTGCTGCTGGGCGATTGCAATGGCCTTGAACTGGTCAATATAGTTGAGGAAAGCGGCTGTCTGCTGTTTTTGTGCATAAGTGGAGAATGCCATGAATAATGCCAAAAACAGTGAAAATCGGCATTTATTATTGTGGAATGAAAAATATTGAATATATTTGCGTAAAATCATTACCAATTTATATGAAAGAGAAAAATATCACTGCAAAGATAATAGTTTACTCATATAATGAGTTAACTGAAGAGGATAAAAAATTAATTGACCTTGCAAAAGATGCCACGAAGCGCTCGTATGCTCCTTACAGCAAATTCAATGTAGGCGCCGCCATACTTCTTGACAATGGCGAAATCATCACTGGAGCCAATCAGGAAAATGCCGCATTTCCGTCGGGAACGTGCGCTGAGCGGACCGCAGCCTTTTATGCGTCGGCAAAATTCCCCGGTGTGCCATTCAAGAAACTTGCGATAGCTTCGTTCACACGCGGTGAATTTCAGGCAAATCCCGTAGCACCATGTGGCGCATGCCGTCAGGCCTTACTCGAATACGAGCATCTTGCAGGAAAGCCAATCGAAGTGCTGCTTTATGGCTCAAATGAAATCTATGTGTTCCGTGGAGGCATAAAAGACCTTCTTCCGCTTTGTTTCGCCGAATTTTAATCGGTTACGTCAGGCAAGATAGCGAAACGGAAAAGTAGTTGTTCAAGAAAAAAGGAAATCCGAGAAAATTATTTCAGATTCAGAATCCAAGTGGCAATATCGCTCATGACCTCTTCACTCATGGTTTCCTTGAATGAACCATAATTCATACTGCCAACCCAGCCATTGCAGTGCTGGAAGAGATGGTTGAGGCCTTCATAGCGTTTGGCGGTAAGGTTCCCGCCTTTAATGCCGTTAATTATCGCTCCAAGATTTGTCTCGCAGTCAACTTGTCCGTCGAGAGTCCCATTCATGGCAAGGACAGGGCATTTCACACGCCTTATATTCTCGGTCGGGTCATAATTCACGAAATAAAGCATCCAAGGGCTGCAATAAGCTTCAACAGCCTCGTTGATATCTATGTTATTGCCGATTAATTGAGGCGTTATTTGGAGAAAGCTCTTAAGTTCTTCCTTCTTCTTTTCCAAGCTGGAAGAGTTGGCAAGGATAGAATACAGCCTACCAATTATGGAGAGCGTAGCGGCATCGGGATTAAGGCCGTTGGCCTTAATTATCATTTCATTTTGCTTTTTCATTAGGCTGTCGCCTTTCACTCCAGGGGCTGCAAGAGTCGCTATAAATTTCACTTTAGGATTGTTGGCCGCCTCTATCAGGGCAATCATGCCCCCTTCACTGTGGCCGATAATTCCGATTCTATTTTTATCAACACATTTCTGTGCAGCAAGAAAATCAAGCGCAGCTTCGGCATCGTGCGACATGTTGACGGTCGTTGTGCCTTTTGTCGTTCCTGATGATTGTCCAATTCCACGGTCGTCATATCGCAGCACGGCAATTCCATGGCGGGTGAGATAGTCGCTCAAAACGAGAAATGGCCTATGCCCAAAGATTTCCTCATTGCGATTTTGTGCTCCGCTGCCATTCACCAGCACTACTGCATGGAATTTATTGCCTGACGCAGGATAAGTGAGGGTTCCAGCGAGAGTGTCGCCATCAATCTTATCAACGAATTTCACTTCATCGCTTTTGTAAGGGAGCGGAGGAACTGGGTCCTGTGGGCGTTTCGTCAAGTTTGCCTCATCTTCTTTGCTTATTTTGGTAAGCGTCAAATCGAAATTCATCATTTGATTGAAAATTCCGACAAGCGATTTGCCGTCGGGTTGCAACTTGGCGGTGTAAGACGCATGAAGCATATCAATGGCAACTTTCAAAGTGGAGTCACTTGAGAAACTCGTGGATGAAGTCGGAATTCCGCTTGCACCCTGGTCAGGGCTATCGAGTAAGGAGACCAGCGAATCGCCATGTTGGGTGATGTGCAGAACTATAGTCAGACTTTGTGGCCCGACATTCAGCTTTCCTGACCAGTCACCGCAGACGATTTCTGCCGATTTCATCGTTAGAATCGACAAAACGAGCATTAAGGCAGCTGCAATGTTCTTCATAAGTCGAATTTATTCGTTAGAATGGTTTTAATAGTTGATTCGATATTGGCTTTAGCCGTTTCAGGCTTAATTGCTTCGCAAAGTGTGGTTTTGGGCGGATTAATCGAGAAAATCCCATTAAATCCTGCATTTAGTAGCATCGGCTCATCATTGACCATTCCGGCAATGGCAATAGTAGGAACGCCCTTCTTCTGAGCACGAAGCATGATGCCATAAGGGACTTTGCCCATAAGCGTCTGGCGGTCGATTTGACCTTCGCCGGTAATTACCAAGTCGGCTCCCTTGATTTTGCGGTTGAAATCCACATAATCGAGAAGCATGTCGATTCCGGTTTTCAACTTTGCATTGAGCATTGCCATAAGAGCGCCACCCATACCGCCGGCAGCACCTGCACCAGCCATGTAGGAAATATCCTTGCCTGTGAAACGGAAATATATAGTAGCAATGTTGCGCATGCCTTTGTCGAGTTCATCCATCATGTCCTCGTCAGCACCCTTTTGACGGGCAAAGATGCGTGCTGAGCCATTTTCGCCATAGAATGGATTGTCCACGTCGCAGGCCACGGTGATACGGCAACGGTTGATGGCGTTTGTCGGGACTGTGAAACTTGCGATTCTTTCGGCCTTTAGCATATCCTTGCCGTAACCATAATCGATTTCATCGCCGTTTTTGTCGAAAAAGGAAAAGCCGAGGGCGGTGAGCATTCCCATACCGCCATCGTTGGTGGCACTGCCCCCAATACCGATGATTATGTTCCTGCAATCACGCTCAAGCGCA
This sequence comes from Muribaculaceae bacterium, assembly GCA_022484565.1. Taxonomy (GTDB): domain Bacteria; phylum Bacteroidota; class Bacteroidia; order Bacteroidales; family Muribaculaceae; genus JAKVKZ01. The sequence continues at coordinate 40,962 of JAKVKZ010000006.1, read as the reverse complement.
TCCTTCAACATGATGCCAAAACCATAGGAGGAAGTCTCCATAGGATTCTGCTCCCATTTCTTCAGCAAAGTAAGGCCTGCACATTTGGCCATTTCGATAATTGCGGTTTTGCCTTTATCGCTAATAACGTATTCGGCATCAATTGGGCGCAACAGAGGATCATAGCTTCTTATTGACACCTTTTCGCCGCCCTTTGCAGCCAAAAACGCTTCCATCATTCCCTCACCGCCGTCGCTGACTGGAATTGCAGTTACATGACAATCAGGTAAAACAGCTTTTATACCCTTGCAAGCTGCTTCATTAGCTTCTTCAGAAGAAAGACATCCTTTCAAAGAGTCGATAGCTACTATGATTTTCTTTTGCATCAAATTTTTTCCTAAAAATCTATTTTGTTATAAATAATCATGTAATGGCAAAAATAATATAAATTTGGGAGAAGGCAAAGGTTTTAATGACGTAAAAGCATGATTTCTTTGATTTTCATTGATTTTTTCGGCTCTTTATTCAATAATCTGTTTTGTGATTCAAGTATAATGAGTAATTTTGTATGAATACTTTTCCTCAACTTACAAATGATGCACAAACTTATCTTAAAATTATCAGCAGCGATTGTGGCTGTGTCCGCAATGATGCTGTTTCCGGCATGTGCTGCAGCCGGAGGACATAAAACGACGGCGAAACCCAAGGTGAAAACAGCTACAATAGAAGTGGGAGCATCACGGGTGAACGATTATGTGCCGTTGCTTACGGGAAAACGCGTGGCTCTATTGAGCAACAACACCGGAATGGTGGGCAACCGCCATGTACTCGACATAATGCTGGAACATGGGATAAATGTGGTGACGATATTCTCGCCTGAGCACGGATTCAGAGGCAATGCTGACGCAGGAGAGAAAGTGGCGAGCGGAGTTGACGAAAAGACAGGCATTCCGATAGCGTCGCTATACGAAGGACATTCGCCAATGCCATCAAAGGAAACCATGGATAAGTTCGATGTGATTGTGGTGGATATTCAAGATGTGGGATTGCGGTTCTACACCTACTACATCACAATGGTGAACCTTATGGACGCTGCCGTGACCTACAATAAGGAATTCATGATACTTGACCGACCGAATCCAAACGGGATGACCGTTGACGGACCGATACTCGACATGAAATACAAATCGGGCGTTGGCAGGCTGCCGATACCAGTAGTGTACGGGCTGACACTCGGTGAACTCGGCAAGATGGCTGACGGTGAAGGCTGGCTGACTGGTGGAAAGCACCTTAGCAAACTGACCGTCATAACCTGCAAGAACTATACGCATCACAGCCGCTACAAGTTGCCGACTGCTCCATCCCCAAACCTGCCGAACATGCATTCGGTGTACCTTTACCCGTCGATGTGCTATTTCGAGGCAACTCCAGTAAGTCTTGGCCGCGGCACCACAAAGCCATTCCAGATTTACGGACACCCGGCAATGAAGGGACAATACAAGTTCCACTTTACGCCGCAAAGCATGAAAGGTGCGAAGAATCCGCCACAATTGGGCAATGAGTGCTATGGCGTTGACTTGACAAATGTGCCCGATGAGAAGATAATAGCCGGCGGAATCAACCTGACTTATCTGATAGACGCATACAAGCGCGTGAATATCGGCGACAAGTTCTTTACCTCGTTTTTTGAGAAACTGATAGGCAACGGAGATATACGCGGAATGATAGAGCAAGGCAAGACAGCCAAGCAAATCAAGGCAACGTGGGCTGGCGACGTGGCAAAGTTCAAGGCCCAACGCAAGCCATATCTTCTGTATCCAGAATGAGAACAATATAATCATGATTAGAACAAATAAAAACATCATAAACAGCTACACAACAATAAAACAATTATGACACCTTGGATAGTAATGGCCACAATAGTTGGCTACTTTGTACTTCTATTTCTCGTTTCGCTGATGGCGTCACGCAAAAGCGACAACGCAAGTTTCTTTACAGGCAACCGGCAAGCGCCGTGGCCGATAGTGGCATTCGCCACAATCGGAGCAGCGATTTCGGGAGTAACGTTCATATCAGTGCCTGGAATGGTGGTGGCCAAGAGCTACTCCTACCTGCAAATGGTTTTGGGCTTCGTAGTTGGCTATCTGGTAATAGCCTTTGTGCTGGTGCCGCTTTTCTATAAACGGAATCTGATATCCATTTACGGTTACCTTGAGCAGCGGTTTGGCGGAAGCACATACGTGACAGGCGCATGGTTCTTCTTCATTTCCAAGATGCTCGGCGCAGCTGTGAGATTCTTCGTTGTGTGCGTGGTACTTCAAACATTGGTATTCTCACCACTGGGAATTCCGTTCGTATTCAACGTGATTGTGACAATCGCGCTGATTTGGCTCTACACCATGCAGGGCGGTGTGAAGACCGTGATTTGGACCGACACCCTGAAGACATTCTGCCTTATAGCTTCAGTGGTGCTCTGCATCTACTTCATAGCAAAAGGCCTCGGATACGACTTCAGCGGACTTTGCAAGGCAGTGACAAGCGACAGCCATTCACGGATATTCTTCTTTGATGACCCCAATTCAGGCCTGTACTTCTGGAAGCAGTTCATAGCCGGAATATTCATGGTGGTGGCCATGACTGGACTTGACCAAGACATGATGCAGAGAAATCTCGCCTGCAAAAATTCAAAAGAGTCACAGAAAAACATGATAGTGGCATCAATTTCGCAAGTGTTTGTGATAACTCTTTTCCTTGTGCTCGGAACACTGCTGATGCTCTACTACACCAAAAATATCGGAACTACATTTCCGAAAAAGCCTGATGACCTGTTCGGCCTGGTGGCCGCCGACAAGACAATGCCGATAATAGTGGGAATACTATTCATACTCGGACTGATTTCGGCAGCATATTCGGCAGCCGGTTCAGCACTCACCTCGCTCACAACCTCGTTCACCGTGGACATTCTGAAAGCAAACGAGAAACAGGACGATGCCCATTTGACCAAGACGCGCAAGAAAGTACACGTGATAATGTCGGTGATAATGGGGCTTGTAATCATAGTGTTCTACCTGCTCAGCAGCGACAGCGCAATAACGATGGTTTACGCGATAGCAAGCTACACCTACGGCCCGATACTCGGACTATTCTGCTTCGGACTTGCCTGCAAGAAACCGGTGCGCGACAAACTCGTGCCGATTGTGTGCGTGGCAGCACCGATAATCTGCTTCGGAGTGAAATGGCTGCTCGACAACTACACCTCCTATCAGATGAGCTTTGAACTTCTTCTGCTCAATGCCCTTGTGACATGCTTAGGGCTGGCAATACTGATTCGGCCAAAAGAAGAGAAACTATAAAAACGCGAAAATGCTTTCAGTAAAATTCATAGATTTCTGGAACGGGTTCAATCCCGAAGACAACTACTTCATCAGGCTGCTGCGCCAGAAGTATGAGGTCAGCGTGATACCGTCGTCGGACAATGCAGAACCTGACCTGCTGTTTTTTTCGGCATTCGGTTTCAAGCATTTGAGATACGAGTGCCGGAAGATATACTTCACGGGCGAGAACGATGTGCCAGATTTCAATGAATGCGACTACGCCTTTTCAGCGCATTACCTTGACTTCCACGGACGAAGTTGCCGGCTACCGCTATACGTAGTGAACGGCGACTACGCAAAACTGCGAGAAGGAAAAGTGCTGAAAATAGGAGAAGCGGAAGCACTGTCAAGGCCGTTTTGCAGTGTGGTGGTGAGCAACAGCAGAGAATCATGCGACCCGCGGAGAAACGTGATAATCGACACATTAAGCAAGAACCATGAAATGGCATTCGGCGGAAGCTACCGCAACAATGTGGGCGGAAAAGTAGCCGACAAAAAGGAATTCATAGCAAAATACAAGTTCAATCTCGCACCCGAGAACAGCAGCGTAGAAGGATACACGACTGAAAAGCTCAGTGAGCCACTACTTTCAGGCACAGTGCCGATATATTGGGGAAATCCCGATGCGGCAGACGACTTCAATGCGGCATCATTCATAAACATGACAGATTTTGCGAGCATCAACGCGGCAATACGCCGAATAGACGAGGTTGATGCCGACCGAGCTATGTATATTGACATGCTGAACGCGCCGAAACTGCCGAATGAGGCAAAAGACTGGGACAGCATAGCAGGCGAATTTCTTGTGAAAGCCATTGAGGCAAAAAAGCGGCCACTTGAGTGCCACGGGCAAATCTACACCCACAACCGTCGGCAACTGATAAAGGAATACCTCTACAGCGTTAAAATCCTGAGAGGAATAACGAGGCGCATGCATCACATAAAGTAAGAATCCAAAAAATACAGAAAGATATGGCACAGACATCACCGCAACTGAACAAGTTTTTATGGATAGTGAACACGATAAGGCGCTACGGACGGATAACACGCGAGCAGCTTGACGAACTTTGGCTGGAATCGCCATACAGCGGAGGCAGAACCATGCCACGGCGCACATTCTACAACTACAGGATAGCGATAAAAGAGGCACTACATATAAATATAGGTTACGACGCAGCAACTTTTGAATACTTCCTCGACCTTGACGAAAACTCCCAAGACGCGAAAATGCACTCATGGCTGCTTGACTCGCTGTCGCTGAACGACCTTTTGAGCGACTATCAAGGACTTGCAGGACGGATATTCCTTGAAGATGTGCCATCGGCAAGGAAATTCCTGTCCGAAATACTGAAAGCGCTGAAAGGCAACCAAAGTGTGAGTTTTGTGTACAGGACATATAATGTGGGAATGTCGCACGATGTAACGTTACAGCCATATTTTGTGAAGATTTTCAAACAATTGTGGTACGTGATAGGATATGTGCCGGCAGAAAAGAAGATAAAGACCTATGCGCTCGACAGAATGAAAGAGCTGCATCTGAACGCCGACACATTCAAAATGCCTGAAGATTTTGATCCATCGGCATATTTCCGTGACTGCTACGGAATAGTGTGGCACAATGGAACACCGAAAAACATAACAGTCAGGGCCACCGCCAACCAAGCAAAATATTTCCGCGCCTTGCCTCTGCATGCCTCGCAAAGAGAAGAAATCCACGATGAATACTCGGTGTTCCACTTTAAAATGTTCATCACCACCGACCTGATTCAGCAGATACTGTCGTACGGAAGCTCCGTGGAGGTAGTGTCGCCACCAGAACTGAAGGCTGCCGTGATAACTGAACTGGAAGACTCCCTCGCACACTACAAATAAGCATAAACATGCTGAAAGAAATTCAGCTTTCCGCACCATAAGGAGCGGAGAGAAGAAGCATTGTGACTTTACTTTACAATATTTATACATAGTGTGAATAACTTTTGCCCGCTGACTTGATAACTTTGCGGAAACAATAATAACAAAAGATGAAAAATAAGGACAACACATTCACATTCTTCTGCGATGATATTTTAGGAGCATCAACAAAGATAACACTGACACTGCCGGAAGTAAACATACTGCTGCTCAAGGAAGCCGCACTTCTGAACAGGCCCGAAATCGCAACACCGCTAAGCGGTCATGAAATGTTCATAATTGGTGAGATATACGACCAAGGATTGCGAGTAACGCGCGACATAAGACGGGCAGCATACTGGTACAGACGAGCAATAGAAGGCGGAGAGCGGAGATTTGCACCGGCCGCATTGCGGGAACTACAACTGCTTGTGATGTTCGCGGCATATAGCACGCCAATTGCGACCGGGACACGATAATCAGAGAATTTCATCGGTAGATTTAATTTGTGGTCAATTCCTATCATCGGGTTTTACGGGCTGAGGGGTGATGTAGGGAGGAACCACACAATCGGCTAAGATGGTGAGATCGGATGTGCGGTGACGGAAGGTGTCGGGCGGGAAAATCTCGGCGATGCGGGGAGGGATGGGGAACTCCTGAAGATGGCACTGATAGGCGCAATAGTCGTATATGTCGTTGGAAGTGCCACGCATGGGACGGCACTTGCGGTCGAACTCATTGAAGAACATAGGGAAATTCTCAATTTCGTCGGGAGTTGGGACGAAGGTCTTGATGGCATTCGGGTCGCTGGAATCGAAGTCGCTGGAGGGCGCGGAATAACGGTAATCGGAAGGATGGTAGAATGAATCGGCCGGATAGACGAAATCGAAGCGCTTGGGGACTGGGATGCCGGCAGCGCGGGCACGCTGCGTCATGAGGTCGAAGCGAGCAGCCTCGTCCCAGCGGTAGAGGACTTCGGGCGGCACATACTGGGCAAAGAAGTCGGGGAACTGGGCAAGCTCGCGGGTGGTGCAGAAGTCGCTGCCGCGGTGGGTGTCGCATGAATTGAGGCGGATGCAGGTGGCGTTGAAGTCGCGGTCGCAGAAATCACGGTTGAGGCGGTCGAACAGACTGCGGCGCGCGATGACCTGCGGAGTTATCTGCCAGACGGGCTTGGGAAGGTCGTCATTATAGAAGTGGAAGTGCGCAAAAGCGTCGGAGGCGTCGTAAACGTCGGCGAAACGTGGCGGTACGGGAATGCCCTTTGCGAGAGCCTTCTGGACGAGAAGGTCGTTGAGGCAGTTGCGGTCCCAGATGTACATCACCTCGATGGGCAGGGCCTGGAGGAAGAAGTCGGGATAAGCGGCAAGTTCCTTGGGTGTGGGGCGGTAAGTGCGGACATAAATGTAGTCGCGCTGCTCGATGCGCTCGACAGTTTCGTGATAGGTGACGTCGTAGAACGCTGAAAGTTCCGACGGCACGGAGATTAGCAATGGATTTTGACGTTTCATGTTTTTAGAATTATTATTAAGTAAGAAATCATTGAATGATGCAATATCTTTATTTGATGGAGCCATGAGAGAATCGTCGGGGAGTGAAGGGTCGTCGGGATTCTGGGAGGCTGAAAGAAGGGGGGCTTGGACGGGCGAAACGATTGCAACATGCTCGGCCAGAGATGAGTTAGCATACTGTCCAATTTGTTTTTCTGCGGGTTTGCCCCCTATGACTGCGGGGATGTTTTGGGCGGATTGAGCGGGGATTTCGGCAACTGATTCAGTGGGGATTTCGGCTGGGATTTCCTCGGTTATTTCGGCAACTGGCTCGGCAGCTGGTTTTGGCTCATTATTTGATTCATTGGCGGATTCATCGGGAATTTCGGCAACTGATTCAGCATTTTTTTCGGAATTTGGCTCGGATTCGGCTTTTATTTCCGCTTTTGGCTCATCTTTTGAATTGATTTCAGATACTGCTTCGGGAATTATTTCGGGAATGGATTCCGTTGTGATTTCCGTGGCGGTTTGTGATGGAATTTCCGACGGAATTTCAGATGAATTTTCGGCTTGGAGCTGGAGGGGGGCTTGGACGGGCAAAACGATTGCAACCTGTTGGGCAACTGATATGTTATCGGAGTGTCCAATTTGTTTTTCTGCGGGTTTGCCCCCTATATTTTCGATGACCTCAGGGGCAGGTTCAGAGGATGGATTTGATGCTGGTTCGGGCTTGATTTCCGGCTTGGATTCCGTGATGATTTCAGGATTTGATTCCGGAGTGATTTTGCCAGAGGAAGCGCCGAACTTGGCAACTATATTTGAGACCGTGGTTGGCGAGACGCCGAGCGCCTTGGCGATGACACGGTAGGAAAGATTGGGCTGCGAGGCAAGCAGACGGATGGAGTCAACCTTGGCGCTGGAAAGGCAGTTGCGGTTGATGAGGGAATCCTCGGTGCAGCACTTGCCCTCGACAAAGCGCAAGCCATTGTTGACACGCTGGATGGTGCATGGGATGACATTGTTGGTGTTGTAAACCAGATGGCCGGTGCGGTCCTTAATCTGCTTGATGTAGCGCACCTCGGGGTCGGAGACCGACTGGCCGATGGCGAAGGCGGAGTCGCAGTGATTGATGAAAGAGCGGGAGAATGCAAGATTGTTGAGGCCCAGCGGACGGTAGGGACTGTGCTTGGAAGTGTGGGCGAGCAGCAGAATCGACAGGTCGTAGAGGTGCTGCATCTTCCACAATTCGGTCATGAACTCACCGAAGGCGGCTGAGGAGTATGCTGACGAACAAAGGGAGGAAAGGTTGTCGATAATCAGGAACGGGGCTTCCATGATTCTGACGGAATTCTTGATGGAATAGAGGGCATCCTCGATGTCGAAAACGCCATCGTCGTAAATTGGAGTGCCGCGCTTGAAGGCGGGCGAGAACGGATAGGAACCCTCGGGGGTGGAATAGCGCATGTGGAACTGGCGGTGTGACTGCTCAAAATCGTAATAGAGCACGCAGCGACCGAAACGGTGCGCCACCTCGTCGCCAATCTGGACGGCGAGGATGCTCTTGCCGAGGTTGGTGTCGGAAAAGAGGCAGCTGATATCGCCGTCAAACCAGATTCCCTTCCAAAGGTCGATTCGTTCGCCCTGCAGACCGCCGAGACGCACGTCGCGGTTGCTGTCGATCAGACGGAATTTCAGATACGCCCTGTGGCGGCGCTTGCGGTTTTCCTCAAGACGGTAGTCGATGTCGTCGCCATGGTTGCGCCAACGTTCATTTCCACGTGGTAACATAATAATTTCCTCTCTTTAGTTTGATTAATTGCACGAATTTAATGGAGGGGAAAAGGGGGATGCAAGGAAAACGGAAAAAATGAGATTTTTTTTTGGGGGGGTGGATTGGGGGCTGATGGGGCTGATAAGGCCAATAAGCCCGATGGGATTTAAAATGCTTTGCATTTTATTGATAAAGCACCCATTGTAGGGGCGCATACATGGATGCGCCCCTACAATGGGCTAGGGCAAATTTGGGAATTGGCCCGATGAGCCTAATTCGCCAAATTCTTTAAAATGCTTTGCATTTTATTGTGCAGGAAATTATATTGGTTTGCAACTCGAACAGGAAAAACAGAGATAAAAATTTTGAATTTAGATGGAAATGCATTTCCTTTGCAAAAGAAACAATTGAAAAATGATTACGACAACAGAAACAGTGAAAATGCTAAAATATTTCAAGAAGGAGCGTGGCGAATACTATGGTATAGAGCGCATTGGCCTTTTTGGAAGCATTGCTCGCGGACAGCAGAACGAGAAAAGTGATGTTGATGTTTTCGTGAAGTTAAGCCATGGAAGTCTCTTTAAGATATACGGCATACAATCGGAGCTTGAAGAATTGCTGAAAAGTAAAGTTGACGTAATTTCCTTGGGCGCGATAATGCGGCCATTATTTAAAAAATCACTGGAAAACGATGCAATCTATATCTAATGAAAAAATTTGGCACACGAATCCACATGGGAGGACTTTTTGGAATGGCATTTTGGATTTGGGGCTGATGAGGCCGATAAGGCCAATAAGCCCGATGGGATTTAAAATGCTTTGCATTTTTTGATGAAACAACCATGATGCGTGAGGGCGCATACATGGATGCGACCATACAATGTGATAGGGATGAGTGGAAATTACCTTTTTTGGCAACTCCCTCCCGGCTTCGCCGTACTCCCTCTTTAGGAGCAAAGAGTGAGACCTATTTAATTCATAGTCAATGAATTAAATAGAGGAAAAATGCTTCGCATTTTATTGATAAATCACCCATTGTGCGGGAGGGCGCATACATGGATGCGCCACTACTTTGGGGAAATTTTGGATGAACCATTTGCTGCCGGCTTGATTTCAACGCAAATGAAATCAGACCAGTCAAGGACTACCCTCTCCGCTTTGTATTCACGATTCACCTTTTCAAGCGCTTCGGCCAAAGTTTCCGCCTCTACTGTAACTTTACGGCAAAGGGTTTCCTCAACTTCTATATTCCATTCCATCTGCATCATATAAATTTCGATGCAAAGGAATATAAAAACTTTGTAACTATTTGAGAAAGATCAATTTATAACTTTTGTGATCAATTTTGATCATTTCAACGGAACAAACCGTAATTGGCTGCGGGATTTGGGTCGAATTCTGATAATGCCGAAAATTTTGTGTAATTTTCCACAACTTTCTCATAACTCTGAAATGAGACTCTTTTCCTTATATCATCATATATCGAGCGGGAAATAACGTCCTTGAACTGATTGTAACGTGCAGAATCAGCCACAATATTGAACGAAGCACAGAAATCCTGCAATTCATAGAATTTATCCAATGAATTTTGAATGTCAGTGGTGTGTTCCACCTCAAAAAATGAATTGGGCATATTCCGAGAATTAAACCAAATTACGTCAACGGTTTTGGCTCTACCTATTATTTTGGGATAAGTGAATTGATACATTGAGTGTACCGTAATCATTTCGCTAAGAGGAGTTTCAAGAAATTTTCTGTTTTTATCCTGTGCCGGAACATAGGTTTGGAGCTTGTGAAAATTGCCTATTTGAACCAGCAATCCCTGATAATAGCCATGAGTGAAAATTTCATTATTTTTCGGTTTAGCCGGTGAAATGTTCAGCTTTTCAAGCACTTTGTCGCGACATTCATTCAAAGCCCAAAGCCCCGGACGAATTTTGAAGAAAGGACCTACCTGCACAATTCTTCGTATGGATGCAAATGGCGTTTTCGATTTCCATGAACTCACATCCACTGAATGATTCAATTCCAGCAATGTGGAATAACCGCCCTTTTCGCGCATCACATTTATCACTTGCTCGGTTTGTGTCATAATTTGTGCTTTTGATAGTACAAAGATAAAGAAAAAGCAGAAAACTTATGACTTAATCATTCGTTTTCTGCTTTTTTATCTTGACCTTACGCAGGATTAGCGCTTGAATACTTTTTGACCATCGTGGATGTAGATTCCAGATTGGGTAGGCTCGGAAATGCGACGTCCATCGATTGTGTACCATACATTGCTGGAGGGACGCAGGGCTTTTGGAGTTGAGAGGCCTGATGACGGAGCAAAATTCTGCAATTCGAAGAAGGCTGAAAGGACTTTGCCAGTGGAATTGTCCCAAAGGCCTGAATTGTTCCAACCATCAGTGACACGCTTAGTGTTCCAGTTCAGCCCGTGTTCGTTGGCTTCCATCCACCACCAGAACAGACCAGTTACACTGGAGTGAGTGTTGAGCATGGTAATCAGGGCATCGGTGAACGACTTCTGCCCAGCTTCAGTGATAGGATAAGTGGCGGAAAGGTCGTAATTCACGGTCTTCGGCTGATATACGTGGTAATAGCCAGTCTCGACAATCATAATCTTCTTTGAAGGGAAATTACTTTCAAGATTGGACAAAGCACTATTGAGCGCTGCCACAGCTCCGTGAAAATAAGGATAATAGCTCAGGCCGATTATGTCGTAATCCAGTCCGGACATGTTAATAGCATTATAGAAATTGACCAAATACGTCTGGTTCGGAACCCTTTCAGTGTGGATGATGATTTTTGCGTTAGGGCAAACTTCACGGCACGCCTTGCTGGCATTCCTCAACAGATTCACGAACCGAGTGTAATTTGCAGATTGTCCGGCATAATATTTCTTGAGAGAGGTGGAATTTGGCTGTCCCCAAAGCATTCCGTAACTGATTTCATTGCCAGTCTGGATTAAATCAGGAGTAGCACCGGCAGCAGAAAGCTGGGTCAGCACATCTTTAGTGTAATTATAAATTGTGTTATAGAGCGAATCGTCATTCTGAGTTGCCCATTCAGCGGGAGTCCATTGCTTGGCAGGGTCAGCCCACGTGTTGGAATAGTGGAAATCGAGCATGAAGGCGAAGCCGGCATCCTTGATTCTTTTTCCGAGAGCCTTTACCATTTCAAGGTCTTGGCAAACGGCACGGTCGTGGTCGATAGAAGTGTCTGGATTAACAAACAGCCTAACACGCATTGCATTAAGGCCATTAGTCTTGAAGAAGGTCATCATGTCGGAGATAGAGTTGCCGTCGTGGTCGAGATATTTTGCGCCGTTAGCCTCATATTTGGGGAGCAGAGAGATGTCACCTCCAACGTATTTTTGAGCAGACATGCTGCCAGAAATCATGCAGAGCAAAGCCGCAATAATAAGTACCGTAAAATTCTTGGTCATAATTTTTTAGTTTAATGGTTATCTGTTATTGGTCGAGAAGCCTGATGCGTCATTCTCATTCATTTGCCAGGCACATCATTTCGGTGCAAATATACGAATAAAATGTAATATATCTTGCAATTATATTTTTTGAAGAAACAATCGCCAGCATGGGCCAGCAACGCCCACCACCGAAAGGAAAACGGGTTTCAACCAAATTATGGACTAATAAATCCACGGCAATATTTGCGAATGCGGATGCAGTTCACTACCTTTGCTAAACAAATTTTAGAAGAAAAATGGAAAATTACGTGGTATCGGCGCGGAAATACCGTCCAAAGAACTTTGCTTCGGTGGTGGGGCAAGAGGCGCTGACACATACACTGAAATCAGCAATCGACTCCGGCAGACTGGCACACGCCTATCTGTTCTGCGGACCTCGGGGCGTGGGCAAGACAACCTGCGCACGAATCTTCGCAAAGACCATCAACTGCCTTAACCCAAGGCCTGACGGCGAAGCATGCTGCGAATGTGAATCGTGCAAAGCATTTGAAGAGCAGAGATCATACAATATAGTAGAGCTTGACGCAGCGTCGAACAACTCGGTTGACGACATCCGCAACCTGACCGACCAAGTGCGGATACCGCCGCAAATAGGAAAGTACAGAGTGTTCATCATAGATGAGGTGCACATGCTTTCGACAGCGGCATTCAACGCTTTCCTGAAAACGCTTGAGGAACCGCCGGCGCATGCGATATTCATCCTCGCAACCACTGAAAAGCAGAAAATAATACCAACAATTCTTTCGCGTTGCCAAATCTACGATTTCTCAAGAATCACAGTAAACGACATCATAAAGCAACTCGAAACAATCGCCACCGACCAGCACATCACATACGAACCTGCGGCACTGAACGTGATTGCACAAAAAGCCGACGGAGCAATGCGCGACGCACTGTCGATTTTCGACCAAGTGGCAGCATCGTCGGAAGGCAACATCACATATCAAAGCGCTCTGGACAACCTGAATGTGCTCGACTACGACTATTATTTCCGCCTTGACGCGGCATTCCTCGCCTGCGACATTCCGCAAACGCTATTGATATATAAAGAAATACGCGACAAAGGATTCGACTCGCAATTCTTCATCAACGGACTTGCAGGGCATATAAGAAGCCTGATGGTGGCCAGCACACCTGCGACGAAAGTGCTGCTTGAAACATCGGAAGACGTGGCAAACCGATACGTGACGGAATCGACCAAATTCTCACCACGCTTCTATTATCATGCCCTTGAACTTTGCAACAAGTGCGACCTCAACTACAGGATTGCAACAAACAAGCAGTTCCTCGTTGAGCTGACGCTGATAAAGATTTGCCAGCTGCTCGACACCACAACTCCTCCCGAAGGCGGCGGAAAAGAAACGCTAAAAAAGATAACTCCAGCGCAGCAAGCCTCACAACCGACACAGCAAGCACAAACGACGGCAACGCCATCGGCTGCAACTCCACCAACACCAACGGCTGCGGCTCCAGCGCCTACTGACACACCCACGCCAACGGTGACGCAGGAAGCACCATCGCCATCCTACACAGCAGCGAAAACCGTCGCAGTGTCGATGCCTAGAATCCTCATCAACGCCGAACCTAAAGCCACGAGTGAGGCAAATCCGGCTAAGCCGGAAAAAAAATCGAGCACAACACTGAGGCGCGAACCATTCACACAAGAAAGTCTGCTATCGGCATGGAACCAATTCATAGCCGACCACCCTACCCAACACGTGATAATAAGCACGATGCAAGTGTCGCAACCTAAAAAAATCAACGACACACTGTACGAAATAAGCGTTGACAGCGAAGCACAAGTTGAATTTTTCAACGCGCACAAGGGCGAAATCATCAGATATCTGCGCGACAGAGTGAACAACGACATGCTTGCAATTGAAGTGAAAATAACAGAAGGAGAAAGAGCACCACGGATTCTATCGCCACAGGACATAGTTGCCGACATGGTTGACCGTAATCCAGAAATCAAAAAACTCATACAGACTTTCCATCTTGGCTTAGACTAATTCAGCCATCAGCTGACCAATTCAGCACCCACAGCACCTTAAACCTTTTTGCTCCATCAACCACTTAAATCTTGACATAAAACACCGATTTTTCACAAAAAAACATCGAATAATGAAATATTTCACACATTTTGTCAGTAAAATTCTTGATTTTTAAAATATTTGCCATATATTTGCAACAAATGTAATCATATTCTATATCAATGGAAAAAATTGACAATCTCGACAGAAAAATTCTTGAGATAATTATGCGGAATGCACGCATCCCATCGAAGGATGTGGCAGCTGAATGTGGCGTGTCGCGAGCAGCCATTCATCAGCGGATTCAGCGCATGATTGACCTCAACGTCATCATCGGCTCTGGTTACCATGTAAACCCGAAAGTCCTCGGTTACGCCACCTGCACATACATAGGCGTTGTGCTTGAACGTGGCTCAATGTATCGCGATGTAGTTCCAGAACTGGAAAAGATTCCGGAAGTGGTGGAATGCCATTTCACGACAGGTCCGTACACAATGCTAATCAAGCTATATGCACGTGACAATCAACATCTGATGGAACTGCTCAACGACAAAATACAGCATATTCCTGGAGTGACATCGACCGAAACGCTTATCTCGCTGGAGCAAAGCATGAACCGCGAGATTCCAATTCAATTCATGGAAAAATAGGTTTTTTTCAAATATATTTCAATCGTTTCAGCCTCGCCAAGCATTTTTTGCCCCGCGAGGCTGATTTTTTTTGCCTTAAAGTTGCAAATTCCAACCGCTCGGAATACCTTTGCAGCTGAAAAGTGCCTGACAATGGCGCAGTGCTGCGCCTATGCAGCACAATTTGTTGTTTTTGTTGTTAAAGTATATAACCAAAATTTGTAGTAATAATGTGTGGAATAGTTGGATATTTAGGTAAAAGGGAAGCCTTTCCGATTCTCATTGCAGGCCTAAAACGCCTTGAATATCGTGGATATGATAGTGCTGGAGTGGCTCTGCTGTCGTCGGGGAAAGATTTGCGCGTGTATAAAGAAAAAGGCAAAGTAGCCAATCTGGAACAGCTCGTTGCAGGCCGTGACCTCAGCGGCACAATCGGCATAGCGCACACACGCTGGGCAACCCACGGAGAACCGTCGGAAGTGAACGCCCATCCACATCTTTCACAAAGCGGCCGGCTGGCACTTGTGCATAACGGCATCATTGAGAATTATTCCGCATTGCGTGAAAGCCTACGTGAAAAAGGATTCACATTCCGCAGCAGCACCGACACAGAAGTGCTTGTGCAACTTATTGAATACATTCAGCAGAAATATTCCACAGATTTACCTTCAGCAGTGAGAATTTCATTGAACAAGATAGTGGGCGCCTACGCAATCGCAGTAATCGACCGCGAAGAGCCTGACATGATTGTGGCAGCCAGAAAAAGCAGCCCGCTGGTGGTGGGCATCGGAGAGGACAACAAAGAATTCTTCATCGCTTCAGATGCAAGTCCAATTGCCGACTACACATCACAAATGGTGTACCTTGATGACGGAGAAATCGTAACAATCCGCCGAGGAAAGCCAATTCAGGTAATCAACCTGAACAATGAGACCATCGACCCTAAAATAGAACAGGTTGAAATGGACTTCGGCAAAATGCAAAAAGGCGATTTTCCTCACTTCATGCTAAAGGAAATCTTCGACCAGCCGGATTGCATAGAGGACTGCATGCGCGGACGACTGCTGACATCAAAAAAGCGCATAGTGCTTTCGGCACTTCAACTCCACCACAAAGAGCTGGTGGAAGCCAAACGCATCACCATAATTTCATGCGGTACATCATGGCACGCAGGATTAATCGGCAAGCAACTGCTTGAATCGTATTGCAGAATCCCCGTAAATGTGGAATATGCCTCCGAATTCCGCTACAGCAATCCAGTAATCGGCAAAGGAGATGTGGTGATAGCCATATCGCAATCGGGCGAGACAGCCGACACACTCGCAGCCATACAACTTGCCAAAGAGAAGGGAGCATACATATTCGGCATTGTAAACGCCGTAGGCTCGTCGATAGCCCGCGCAGCAAGCATGGGAACATATATCCACGTAGGCCCGGAAATTGGCGTAGCATCCACTAAAGCGTTCACCGGACAAGTCACAGTGCTGACATTGCTTTCACTCGCCATTGGGCGTGAACGCGGCACAATCGACCCCGAAACCTATCAGCAGATAGTAACCGAACTTGCCAATATTCCCGACAAAATCAGGAAAGTGCTAAAAAGCAACGAGCATATTGAAGAAATTTCCAAAATGTTCACCTACGCAAAGAATTTCATCTATCTTGGCCGTGGATACAACTACCCCGTAGCCCTTGAAGGAGCATTGAAACTAAAGGAAATTTCGTACATACACGCTGAAGGCTATCCAGCCGCAGAGATGAAACATGGCCCGATTGCCCTGATTGACGCTGATATGCCAGTGGTGTGCATTGCTACCGACAAGACATTATATCCAAAGACGGTTAGCAATATTCAGGAAATAAAAGCACGTCATGGCCACATTATCGCCATAGTTCCAGAAGGCGACGTGACAATACACAAAATCGCCGACGACGTGATTGAGGTGCCTGAAACGCTCACTTGCCTCACACCGCTATTATCAACCATTCCACTTCAACTGCTCGCCTACCACATTGCCGTACGCAAGGACTTGAACGTTGACCAGCCGAGAAATTTGGCCAAAAGCGTCACTGTGGAATAAAATATAAGCGGCACACTTTTTCGGGAAAATTCCAAAAATTTTGGCTTTTAGCTCGCCTTGCAGTATCTTTGCAGCAACAATGACTGAAGAGGAATTTGATATAAGAAAAGAGGGAGCTGAAAGCGACCGCGATTTTGAACGCGCGCTGCGTCCTGAACACTTCGGTGACTTCAGCGGCCAAGACAAGATAGTGGAAAATCTCCGCGTTTTTGTCGCAGCTGCGCGGTTACGCGGCGAAGCCCTCGACCATATCTTGCTTCATGGGCCTCCCGGACTCGGAAAAACCACACTTTCAAGCATAATCGCAAATGAACTTGGAGTGGGCTTCAAAGTCACTTCAGGTCCAGTGCTTGACAAGCCAGGAGACTTAGCCGGTATTCTTACATCGCTCGAAGAGAATGATGTACTGTTTATCGACGAGATTCATCGTCTCAGTCCAGTTGTTGAGGAATATCTTTATTCCGCAATGGAAGATTACCGAATCGACATCATGATTGATAAAGGTCCTGGTGCCAGATCAGTACAACTTACCCTTGCGCCGTTCACACTTATAGGTGCAACAACCCGCAGCGGACTGCTGACCTCTCCCCTACGCGCCCGTTTTGGAATCAACTGCCATCTTGAATACTACGACCACAGCGTGCTCGAAAAGATAGTGAAACGCTCCGCACGCCTGCTGAAAGTGCCCGTAACCGATGAGGCGGCGCTTGAAATAGCACTTCGCAGCCGCGGCACGCCACGAGTGGCCAATTCATTGCTGCGACGTGTGAGGGATTTCGCACAAGTAAAGGGAAGCGGCAAAATCGACACTACAATTGCCCGCTACGCACTTGAAGCCCTGAACATTGACAAATACGGGCTTGATGAAATCGACAACAAAATTCTGACTACAATAATCGACAAATTCAAAGGAGGACCAGTCGGCATCTCCACCATTGCCACGGCACTCGGGGAAGACTCCGGCACAATTGAGGAAGTGTATGAGCCATACCTGATAATGGAAGGCTTCATCAAACGCACTCCACGCGGACGGGAAGTAACTGACCTTGCCTATACGCACCTCCACCGCACACGATACAATGAGCAAGGCACACTTTTCGGTGACAATTAACCAAACAACATGGCAGCAAATTTAAAATCACTTGCAAAGGATACCGCTATCTATGGAATGAGCAGTATAATCGGACGTTTTCTGAACTATCTGCTTGTACCGCTTTACACTGCAAAGTTATCGGCCGCATCAGGCGGCTACGGAATCATCACCAATATGTATTCCTACACCGCTTTGCTGCTTGTAATCCTGACATACGGCATGGAAACCACGTTTTTCCGCTACGCCAACAAACAGGACGAAGACCCAAAGACCGTTTACAGCACGACGCTGATTTCAGTGGGATTCACATCAATCCTTTTTGTAGGCCTTGTTCTCGCATTCATCTCGCCCATCTCCAACTGCATGGGATATGCGGCTCATCCTGAATATATCGGAATAATGGCAGGCTGTGTGGCTTTAGATGCATTTCAAGCCATACCTTTCGCTTATCTGCGTTACAAGAAACGCCCAATAAAATTTGCCGCATTGAAGCTGCTGTTCATTTTCATGAACATCACGCTCAACATCATATATTTTGTGGTTTTACCGGCACTTTACAAGACACATCCCGACATAATCGGACATATTTATAACCCAAACACAGGCGTTGGCTACGCATTCTCGCTTAACCTCGTGTGCACGGCAAGCATCACGTTCTTCTTCATTCCTGAATTGAAGGGATTCCATTACCGCTTCGACAAGGCCCTGATGCGGCGCATGCTTTCCTACAGCTGGCCAATCCTTATACTCGGCATTGCAGGCATCCTAAACCAGACAGCCGACAAGATTCTGTTCCCGTTCATCTACACTGCCGCCGACGCGCATAAACAGCTCGGAATTTACGGTGCAGCAAGCAAAATAGCAATGATCATGGCGATGATAACGCAAGCATTCCGCTATGCCTACGAGCCTTTTGTGTTCGGAAAGAGCCGCGACAAGGACAGCAAGGACACTTACGCCAAAGCAATGAAGTATTTCGTGATTTTCACTTTGCTTGCATTCCTTGTGGTGATGGCCTACATGGACATTCTGAAATTCATTATAGCACGTGACTATTGGGATGGTTTACAGGTTGTTCCGATCGTGATGGCCGCCGAAATAATGATGGGAATATATTTCAATCTATCATTCTGGTATAAGCTAATCGACAAAACAATTTGGGGAGCCTATTTTTCAGGAGTCGGGTGCTTCGTACTGATTGCCATCAACTTCATATTTGTACCTCATTTTGGCTACATTGCGTGTGCTTGGGGCGGTTTTGCAGGATATGGAACTGCAATGCTGCTCTCCTATTTCATAGGTCAAAAGAAATTCCCAATCAACTATCCGCTTAAAGGCATTCTCGGCTATATCGCCCTTGCAGGCATACTTTTCGCATTAGGCTCTTTAGTACCAATCTCAAGTGCCGCAATCCGAATAGCCTTCCGCACAGTATTACTCGCAATTTTCGTTGCGGCAATTCTGCACTTTGAGCATTTTTCATTCCTACATCGCAAAAAAGTAGCATAGCCCTATAATCCAAAGAACGAGGGCTAAAGGCACAAGAATTTTGAACTTCCAATGCTGAGTCTTGTGCCGAAGAATTTCCATGCCCAAAAATGCGCCTAAAGCACCTCCGACGAAAGCCAACAATATCAGTGTGGCTTCAGGCACTCTCCACAGATGATGCTTTGCCTTGTACTTATCGACGGCATAGGTGACAAAAGCCACGATATTGATGATAACGAGATATACTATTAAAATCTGAAATATAGTCATAACATTATGCGTAAATATCAATAATAACGTACATGAAACCACTTGTTGACGCGCGTTTCGGAAGATTTCATCCTACCATTTTACAAATAGGCAAAAGATATTTTTAATAAAAGCTGTTGCACCTCCTGAGGCGGAAATGCAACAGTTTCAATTTTATATCTTCAAACCTAATCTATAGGAATTTATCGCCATAAGTGAGCTTTACATCAGTAACATACTGCTTAATGGTCTGCTCTTCATTTACAGGGCAAATAAGCAGCACACTATCAGTGTCAGCAACAATGTAACCTTCAAGATGAGAGGCTACAACCAACTTATCACCCTTCACAGCAATAACATTGTTCTTGCAATTATAGAGCATGGCCTTGCAGTTTTGGGTAACATTCCCCTCACGATTTTTGGGAGAATTTTCATAAAGCGAACCCCAAGTACCGAGGTCGCTCCAACCAATATCAACACATTCCATGAAGACGTTCGGAGCCTTCTCCATAACGGCAAAGTCAATGGAAATGTTAGGGCAACCCTCGAAATTCTGATTGATATATTCTTTCTCCTTTTCAGTTGCAAACACGTCCTTGCCTTTTTCAAACTGAACGGCAATTTCGGGAGCGAAACTATTGATAGCCTTCAATATTGATTTTACCGACCAAAGGAATATGCCTGAATTCCAGAAGAATTCGCCTGTGGCTATAAACACTTTTGCAAGTTCCTCATTTGGCTTTTCAGTGAAAGTCTTTACAGTAGAAATCATTTCATCCTCTTCGCAGCGCTTATCGACCTGAATATAGCCATATCCAGTCTCGGGACGGCAAGGCTTAATGCCAAGAGTGAGCAGCGCATCCTCCTTCTCCACGAATTCAAATCCACGCTCCATGCACCTCTCAAACTCGTCCTCTTTGAGGATAAGATGGTCGCTTGGAGCAACCATGACTGAAGCATCAGGATTTATGGCAGCAATGTGATAAGAAGCCCAGGCGATGCAAGGGGCAGTGTTGCGGCGGGCAGGTTCGAGAAGGATTTGGCTGTCGCCCAAATCAGGCAACTGCTCACGCACCATAGGCGCATAACGCTCGTTAGTAACAATAATCACATTTTCCTTAGGAACTATATTCTTGACGCGGTCGTAACTCATTTGGAGCAAAGACCTTCCAGTACCGAAAAAATCGATAAACTGCTTGGGAAGACCCTCGCGACTATACGGCCAGAATCGGCTTCCGACTCCGCCACCCATAATAACGCAATAACGATTATTATTCATAGTGTTTCTTGGTTTATAGAAATTTTATAGTTTGCTAAGGTAACAATAAATTAATCATTGTGCAATGCAAAAGCACCTTTTTTTAGTCCAAAGTCCATTTATTAGCCACAATTCCAATAAAAGGCAGCAGAGACTATTTTCTGTCCTGCCACTGGACAATCATCAACTGCATAATAGTGGTCATCTGGGCTGAACTTATATTGTCGCGAAAACCAAAACTATACGTTTTTCCGCCGTGCTGCACATGAAATCGGCCCGGCAGACTGCCTTCAGAATACTCAAAGCATTTATTCCTTGAAACATACTTGAAAACCTCCTCGCCATGCGATTCGCATATAGCACGAAAACGAGCCTCAAGGCGCTTAGCTGAAAGCACCTTAAAGAACAGAAAAGTGGCAATTACAGCCGCAACGACGATTGCAGCAAAAACCAAAGTTTTACCCATATTCCAACAGATTAAGCTAATAATAGACCAAAATCCTACGATTCCGACAGGCAACACACATCATGCACCATCGCTTTTCACAATGGCACTTAATACTAAAGGCAGTGAATACTAATACGACTGGTTGCTGTAATCGTAATCAGGCAGGTCAGGCAAGCGCATCAGCACCTGCTGAATGACACGAGGATAGATTTTGTATTCAAGAGCATGAACACGTTTTGCAAGCGTCTCAACCGTATCATCGGGCATTACAGGACACTTCTCCTGACGGATAATGCTTCCGCCATCAACTTCCTCAGTGACGTAATGAATAGTTACACCACTTTCAGTTTCACCAGCATCGAGAACAGCCTGATGAACATGGTCGCCATACATGCCCTTACCGCCATGTTTAGGCAGCAGCGCAGGATGAATATTGATGATTCTGCCTGGATAAGCGTCGATGATTTTCTTTACAACGTAGCCAGTGAAGCCTGCAAGGACAACAAGGTCGGTGCGCAAACTCTTCAAATCCTTTATTATCTCCGTACCGCGTTCCCAATCCTCTTTTGAGAAAATGCGAACTGGCACTTTATACGGGCGCATACGCTCCACAACCTTGGCAGTTGCGTTGTTGCACAGCACCACATCCACCCTGGCGAGATAGCCAGTAGCAAAAAAGCGGGTAATATTTTCGGCATTTGTACCGTTTCCCGAAGCAAAAATCGTAATGTGCTTCATAATTGTAATTATTTATTTAGTAGGTTCGTCATTAATACTTTCCTAAAATTTCTGCATATCCACAAGATGCTTATAATAGCCGTTGAGAGCAATAAGCTCATCGTGGGTGCCACGTTCCACAATTTTACCTTCATGCATGACGCAAATCTGGTCAGCATTTTTAATTGTGGAAAGCCGGTGAGCAATCACCAAGGTGGTACGATTGCGCATCAGCCTGTCCAAAGCCTCCTGAACCGACCGCTCACTTTCAGTGTCGAGAGCAGAAGTGGCCTCATCAAGAATCAAAATAGCCGGATTCTTAAGAATAGCCCTCGCAATGCTTATGCGCTGGCGCTGACCGCCCGACAACCGGCAACCGCGGTCGCCGATATTGGTGTCGAAACCCTGCTCACTCGCCATAATAAACTCATAAGCATTAGCCACCTTCGACGCTTCAACAACCTGATCCATAGTTGCATTTTCAACGCCGAAAGTTATATTGTTGTAGAAAGAATCATTGAACAATATAGCATCCTGATTGACATTTCCCATCAAGGAACGCAAATCGGCAACTTTCACGTCACGAATATCAATGCCACCAATGGTAATGCTACCTTCGTTGACATCGTAAAAGCGTGGCAAAAGGTCGGCAATAGTGGATTTACCAGAGCCAGACTGACCGACGAGAGCCACAGTATGTCCAAAAGGAATGTCGATGCTGACACCGTCAACCACCCAATCATTAACGTACTTAAAGCGCACATTATTATAGGAAATGCTCACATTTCGGGTAAGAATTTCCTTAGGTTTTTCAGGATTCTTTATTGGGTTATCAGCATTAAGAATCTTATCAATACGCTGCATGGAAGCAAGACCGCGCTGAATGGAATAAGTAGCCTTGGTCAAATCCTTTGCAGGATTAATTACGCTATAGAAAATAACCATATAATAGATGAACGACGCAGCATCAATGGTGCTGTTGCCACCTAAAATGAGAGCGCCACCAAACCAAAGCACTATAGCGATAGTAACAGTGCCGAGAAATTCGCTCATAGGATGCGCAAGCTCATAGCGCCGGTTCATGCGATTCGATATCTTATAGAATTTCTGGTTCTCATTCTCAAAACGGCTGCGCACCTTATGCTCGGCATTGAAAGCCTTGATGATTCTGAGACCGCCAAGAGTCTCCTCAATGTTGGAAAGAAGCACTCCCCACTGGTTCTGCCCCTCAAGAGATACACGCTTCAGACGCTTGCCAACCTTTCCCATCACCAAGCCCGCCAACGGCAGCAGAACAAGCACAAACACCGTAAGCTGCCAGCTTACGACAATCATCATGGTGAGGCAGACAATAATCATAATCGGGTTCTTGAAAATCATGTCGAGAGAAGCCATTACAGAAGTTTCAATCTCAGTGACATCGCCGCTCATACGCGCCATGACATCGCCCTTCTTTTCACCTGTAAAGAATGAAATAGGCAGAGCAATAATCTTATTGTAGATGAAATTACGGATATCACGCACAATGCCAGAACGGATAGGAATCATGAAATAGGCACTGAGATAAGCCGCACCCGTCTTGAAGAAGGTCATCAGCACAAGCATTGCCGCAATCATGGCCAAGGCAGCCATCTGCCCCCAATTCTGAATGACAACCTGAGTGTAATAGTAAAAATCGTTCACAACGACATCCTTCAACGAAGCAGCGCCAAGAGGCATGAAACTATACGTTAAAGTCTTAATTTTAAAGAGCATTTGAAGGATAGGGATAATCAAAGCAAATGAAAACAACGTTAAAAACGCCGCTAACAAGTTAAAAAATATGTTCAAAAACAGATATTTTTTATAAGGTGGCACAAATCGCCTCAATATCTTATAAAAATCTTTCATTGTCGATTATCGCTAATTTTTCAATATGCAAAGATAGAAACATTTAAACTTTAACCTTTACTTTGCATCTAAAATATGAGTATTTTATAAGAAAAAAGTGCTAAAACATATACAAATGATGCACACAAGGGAATATATTAAAGCGTTATTAACGATTTCTGCAATCATTCCTGCCATATTTTCACAGGCAGCCACCATATCAGGACATCTAATAGACGCAAGCGACAAATCATCGTTGCCTGAAGCAACGGTGAAACTCGTAACGGCCACGCGCGACAGCACAATGCTGAAAGGAATCACGACTGACGAAGACGGAAACTTCTGGCTAACAGACGTGGATGCGGGAAAATACGTGATACAGCTATCGTACGTAGGCTATCACAGCGGGCGACGCACAGTTACAATCGGCAAAGACGGAGCAGACGTGAAACTCGGAGACATCGCACTGAAGGCAAGTTCCATCATGCTGAAGGAAACGACCGTGACGGGAGTGAAAACCGAAATCAAAGTGAAGGAAGACACAGTGGAATACAATGCCGACTCCTACAAGACACAGCCAAACGCAGTGGTGGAAGACCTGCTGAAGCGCCTGCCTGGAGTGCAGGTGAGCAGTGACGGCAAAATCACAGCCAACGGCAAAGAAGTAAGCAAAATTCTGCTGAACGGCAAGGAATTCTTTGCAGATGACCCGAAAGTAGCCACCAAAAACCTCCCATCGAACATAGTGGACAAAGTGCAAGTGGTGGACCGCAAAAGCGACCTTGCAAGATTAACTGGAGTTGATGACGGCGAAGATGAAACGGTAATCAACCTTTCAGTGAAAAAGGGCATGGACAACGGCTGGCTTGGCAACATAAGCACAGGATACGGCACAGATAACCGCTACGAGGCTTCGGCTATGCTGAACCGATTCTGGAACGGCAACCAGCTGACAATACTGGGCGGAGGCAACAACACCAACAATCTCGGCTTCACCGACGGCGGAGCGCAACGATTCCAGAGATTCGGCGGGACCAACGGCATAAACAAATCGCAAACAGCCGGCATAAACTTCAACATAGGAAACGGTGAGATATTCCGCGTGGGAGGTTCAGTGATGTATTCACATTCCGACAGAGATACCCGCACACTGAGCAACCGACAATACCTATTCACCGACTCAACATCGTGGTACAAAGACAATTCAATAGCACGCGACCGCGGCCACAATGTACGCGGTGACTTCCGTATGCGGTGGCAAATCGACTCACTGAGCACATTGGAATTCCGCCCTAATTTCTCGATGAATTTCAACAAATCCGACAAGATGGACACGTCAGTGACAATAGCGGGCGACCCAATGCAATCAATCATCAACCGCAGCCAGACCGCTTACAGCAGCGATGGAAGCAGTTATGAGTTCGGAGGTGAACTCGTGTTCAACCACAACTTCAAAAGCCACCCAGGGCGAAGCTACAGCGCACAGGGAAGATATAAGCTGAGCAACGTGCACGAAAACGGGACAACTTATACGAAAAACGCATATTATTTCGTGCCCGACAAAAATGAGCTAATCAACCAAGTATATAAGAACCACCGATGGAGCGACGACTACAGCGGAAGACTGACATGGACAGAACCGCTTGGAAACGTGAAGAACGGACGATTCCTCACATTCTCGTACACAGGAGAATTTGAGAGGAGCAATGCAGACAAACTGGTGTATGACCTGCCGGGCAGCACCAACAACCCTGACGACGGAAACGGAGCAGGCGGAACGAACAATTCAAGCATAACATCAACCGCAGCCTACGAAGTGACGTCATCACTATTCTCGGACGATTTAGTGAAATACATCACAAACGAATATTCTTCGGACGTGTTCACCAACCCGACACTTTTAAGCCAGATTCTGAAAGTGGAAATTGGGCCAAATGATGTGCTGAACACAAACCAAAGCGACAAATTCCGCAACGACTACTTCAACGAATCAATGCAAATAGGATTCAAACAAGTGCGCAAGCAATATAATCTTGACGTGGGATTCTCAGTAAATTCAGCAATGTCGAAAAGCGACGACCTGATGAATGACGCACGGACAATTCCATCGCATTGGGTGTGGAACGTGGCTCCATACGCAAGACTTCGCTATAAATTCAGCAAGACACGCAACCTCGCATTCAATTACCGCGCCCGCAGCTCACAGCCTTCGCTGACGCAATTGCAGCCAGTGGCCGACGTGTCGAATCCACTGCGAGTGGTGGTTGGAAATCCTGACCTGAAGCCGACATTCACACAAAGGTTCAACCTGCGCTACAGCGACTTCAACCAAGACGCACAACGCAGCATAATGGGAATGATAAACGGGCAATTCGCATCGAACAGCATAATTTCAACAACAAACTACAACCAACAGACAGGCGGACAAGTAACGACATACGCAAACGTGGGAGGAGTGTGGAACGTGAGCGGAATGGGAATGATAAGTTTCCCGCTCAGGAACAAGTCGTTCTACCTTTCATCGAACGCAAACGCCATGTATTCAAGCACAGTGGGCTACAACAACAACCAATACAACCGAAGCGGCTCGCTGACAATGAGCATAGCACCCGGAATAGCCTACCGCACAGATTACGTTGACATAGAATTACGGCCAAGCTACACCTTCCAAACGACGCACAACACAGTGCAATCGTCGGCCAACCAGACCATACACACCTACGGCGGAATGATATTCGGAAACTACTACACGCCATTCGGACTTGTGCTAAATTCCGACCTTACATTCAGCGGAACAAGCGGATACAGCGAAGGCTACAACGTGAACCAATGGCTGTGGAACGCATCAATATCGTATCAATTCCTGAAAGGGAAATCAGCATCACTGACGGCAAAAGTTTATGATATTCTGCATCAGAAAAAGAATATCAGCAGAAACGTGACAGCCAACTACATAGAAGACGTGTCGTACAACTCATTGACACGCTATGTGATGTTCACGTTCACATATAAGTTCAACACATTCGGCAGCAACAAGGACATACCGAAGAACAACTACGACGGATTCGGGCATCACGGCGGTGGAGGTTTCCACGGCGGACCGCCAATGTAGAGAAAAGCTAATAGATACTAAAGGCGCACTCAAAGGTAATCCTCCAGTGCGCCTTTTGATATATATTGCGGCAATCAGAAAGGCTTGATATCCTGACCTGTAATATCCTTGAAAAGGTTATTAGCCAAGCTGGAAGCCCCGATGCGGAAATAAGTATTGTTCAGCCACTTGTCGCCAAGAATTTCCTTTACGATAGTGTAATATTTCACGGCATCTTCAGTGGAGCGCACACCGCCAGCAGCCTTAAAGCCAATCATAACGCCATGCTTGTCGTAGTAATCCTTAATGCACTGGCACATCACATAAGCAGCCTCAACCGTGGCACCATCGAACATTTTGCCAGTGCTCGTCTTGATGAAATCAGCACCAGAATACATGGCCAAAACAGAAGCCTTACGGATGTTTTCGTACGATTTCAAGGCAGCAGTTTCAAGAATCACCTTCAGACGGGCCTTGCCAGCGGAAGTCTTGATTTCGCTAATCTCATCGCATAATTCCTCATAAGCAGAATCACGGAAATAACCAAGATTCAAGACGATGTCAACCTCATCGGCACCATCAGCGACAGCAAGAGCAGTCTCGGCACACTTAACCTCGAGATGAGCCTGCGATGAAGGGAAATTAGCAGAGCAAACAGCGATATTGACTGATGAGACCTCAAGATTGGCACGGACAACCTCAGCAAAATTTGAATAGACACAAATGGCAGCGACATTATCGAATTGAGGATAATTAGTCTCAAAATCGTTCACACGTTTAGTGAAATCAGCGACGCTATGTTCAGAATCAGTGCTATTCAGAGTGGTAAGGTCAATACAATTGAAAATGGTCTGATAGACCTCTTTATTGCGATTCTCAGCGACATGTTTGTCGAGGAGTTCTGCGACACCGGAGCGGACACATTCGTCGTCGGTATCGACAAGGCAGGAATCAAGAGCCTGCTGATACTTGTTAGGAATTTTCTCTTCCATAAGTAAATGAATTATTTAATGTTATTATTATTTCACGATGAGTCTCAACGGACGATGCAACTGGTCGGTAGTGACGACGTAAGCGCCAAGAGGCAACGTAAGGACAGCACCAGGAGCAACCGACGGGATGGTGAACATCAACCGCCCGGAAAGGTCGAAAAAGCGGCATCCAGTGTGCGCTTCATTGCAGATGAAACGGACCACCCCACCCTCGTAAGAGGCAATCGACAAAGCCCTGTCGGTAGGAACAGGAGAAATGCCAGAGGTAGTAACGGTGACAACGTTAGAGGCCTCGGAGCGATAGCCAAGCCTGCTTGACTGGACAAAATACGTCTGCGTTGAACCAGCAGGCACGTCATCAAATTGATAGAAATTGTCGTCGGTAGTGTATTCCTCGGGGTCAGCGTCACCACTGGAATAAGCAGTGCGAGTGACAACATAATAGTCAACAGAATCAGTGGAAGCCTCCCAATTGGCACGATAGCCAGTGGAAGAAATGTTATCGGCAGGAAGAGCCTTGACAGCAGCCAATGAAGGCACAGGCAGACAACGGGCATTAAGAGTGATGCCCACACTGCCGGTGAGTCCACCATCGGAAAGCAATAAATGAGCAGTGTGCGAACCGATGGCAGTAGGATTGTACAAAAGGCGCAATTTATAGCCGTCAGTAGCGTTCACACTCGCTGCGGGAATAGAGGACACAGCAGAGGAGAACATGGCGTAATCGTCCTTATAAAGCGTGACGGTGAGATTTCCAGTGAGATTCTCGCCCTTCACATATAAATCTATGGCAAGAGTCTTGCCAAGACCAACATCACCGAAATTCAAAGAGCTACCGGCTTCAGGTGAAGTAAGGACAGGGTCGCCAGTGGGCTGGTCGCCGATATAATAAACACTACCAGCCTTATTGCCCCAAATATATTCAGCCAATTCAGGATGATCAATGAACGGGTTACGATTGTTCTGAATGCCATAAACTGCCTCATTCCTGTCGATTTCCTTTTGGCTGACAGGGTCATTGCGACTCCAAGTGAGCAACATATTGTAAGCCCACGGAATGAGAGTGAGGTAAGAGGAATTAGTAACCATGAAAGTATATTTCCATGTGTAATCCTGATAGCAAGTAGTCATATAGAAGTAAGTGCGGGCAAAATCGCCCTTGTACTCATCAGCAGGCTCAAAGACATAAGAACTGCCACCACCCTCGCCTGATTTGGCATAGCCAACCTTGGTGACACCATTATCGAAAGTAGATTGCTGCACCTCGCCAAGCGGATAATAGCTTTTAGCAAGATTCGCATCACCATCGGCTGGATAAAGATGATTAATATCAGTGTAAGCCTCAACCTGTGTGCCACCCCACCAACTTTTAGGAAAAGAATGCTCACGATTCATTCCGTAAGTTTCATCAGGATAATAATAGAAATTGCTGGAATACATGTCCCAAACACGATGCTTGCCATTCACCAGCTCGGGATACACGTCAGTGGAAGGGAAATATTTCCAAAGACTGCTATAGGTAAGAACAGTGTGAGGACGAATAATATCGTGAAGCTGAGTTTTAAGAGCCTCGCCCGACTTGCCGTCGAGCGACGAATAGTAACCAGCAGGAATTTCGGCAAAAGCCGTGAAGCACAAAGCGATACCGAAAGCCATTAAAATAGAGGCAGAAAAAATTCTTTTCATATAAAAAACACGTTGGAAAAACGGGGATGCTAAATTAGTTATATTCTTGAAATAAACAAAATTCATAAGTGCTAATCATTCCTCAACTTAGGATTGCTGATGTGGCGGAGAGAATCACGCTCAGTCTTTTTGCGGAAATTCTCTTCAAGCGCCGCATCGAGGTCAATGCCGGTCTGATTCGCAAGGCAAATAGTGACCCAAAGGACATCGGCAAGCTCGTCAGCAAGGCTACGTCCAGCATCGGAAGGCTTCTCCGACTGATCGCCATAACGACGGGAAATAATGCGGGCCACCTCGCCAACCTCCTCGGTGAGAACAGCCATGTTAGTAAGTTCGCTGAAATAACGGACACCATAAGTGTGAATCCATTCATCAACACGCTTTTGCGCTTCTTCTATAGTCATTGCGATAAATTTAAATGTCAATAAGTGAACAAAAAATCATTCTTTCAAACGAGAATCAATTATGATAGTGACAGGGCCATCGTTGACAAGTGAGACCTGCATATTAGCGCCAAAAACTCCTTTCTTAACTTCAGAACCAAGCAATTGCCCAACCTTTTGGCAATATGCATCATAAAGAGGCACAGCAAGTTCATGGCCAGCGGCACGAATGTACGATGGACGATTACCCTTTCGTGTGGAAGCAGTGAGAGTAAACTGACTGACAGCCAGCACTTCACCGCCAACATCAAGCAGACTGCGATTCATAACACCTTGATCGTCATCGAAAATGCGCATATTCACAGTTTTGGCAGCAAGCCAATCCACATCCTGCATGGTGTCGTCACGCTCAACGCCCACGAGCACCATAAAGCCCCTATCAATAGAGCTATATAATTGATTATCAATAGAAACAGATGCATTAAGCACCCTCTGAACCACTATTCTCATTATTTAATGTTTGAATATCTTCAACTTCTTGATTATCAGGTAAATTTAAGAAATTATAGACCAATTCAGCCTTAGCCTGCCCGATAACATCAGCAATGTCGGAAAGCGAAGCCTCGCGCACACGTTTGAGACTTTTGAAATGACGGATAAGCGACTGGCGGGTAGCCTCGCCAACGCCCTTAATCTCATCGAGAGTAGAAAGCACCTGCGCCTTACTTCGACGATTGCGGTGATGTGTGATTCCAAAGCGGTGCGCCTCGTCGCGAAGGTGCTGAACCACCCGAAGCGACTCACTATTCTTGTCGATATAAAGCGGAACAGTGTCGCCTGGAAAATAAATCTCTTCAAGACGCTTGGCAATGCCCACAATAGGAATTTTGCCATGAAGACCTATATCTTCAAGAGCCTCGACAGCCGCACTCAACTGCCCTTTTCCACCATCAACAATTATCAGCTGAGGCAATTCCTCGCCCTCAGTGAGAAGACGCGAATAGCGGCGAGTGAGAACCTCCTTCATGGAAGCAAAATCATCAGGGCCGACAACCGTGCGAATATTGAAATGGCGATAATCCCTTTTTGAAGGCTTGCCATTCTTAAAGACCACGCAAGAAGCGACAGGATTTGTGCCCTGAATGTTCGAGTTATCAAAGCATTCAATATGGCGCGGCAAGACCTCGAGATGAAAATCATTCTGAATAGCAGTGAGCACCCGCATGGTGCGCTGCTCAGGATTAAGTTTCTCAGCACGCTTAATCTTGTCAATCTTATACTGAAGCGCATTCTTAGCGGAAACAGCAAGCAATTTACGCTTATCGCCACGCTGCGGAATGGTAAAAGCCACATCCGCAAACTCGGCATCAGGAAGAACTGGGACAATAATCTCCTTAACATCGTGAGGAAACTGCTCATGAACTTCGGCAATGGCAATAGAGAGAATTTCGGCATCCGGCTCATCGAGGCGACATTTATATTCAAAAGTCACGCAGCGCACAACTGAGCCAGAACGGACATGCATATAATTAACGTAAGCACAATCATCATCGCGAACAACGGAAAAAACGTCAACATTATGAATAAGCGTACTTACAATTACGGATTTTGCATGATACTTTTCAACGAGCAAATACTTCTTTTTTACCTGCTCAGCTTCCTCAAAAAGCAACTTAGAGGACAATTGCTCCATTTCATCGCGCAAATACTCCAAAAGTTGCTGAGTGTTGCCACTTAATATCTGACGAATTTCATCGAAATATTTTCCATACGCCTCAGGGGAAATTTCACCGATGCAACAGCCAAGACAATTTTTAATGTGATACTGAAGACAGAGGTGAAATTTATGCCTGTCCACCGCATCTTTTGTGATGGCAAGAGCACAGGTGCGCACAGGGTAAAGTTCGCGGAGAAGAGAGATGATGGCACGGGCTACAGAAACATTAGAATAAGGGCCAAACAACTTATCCCCCTTTTTCACCGGATTTCTCGTAAGAAATACCCGTGGATAAAGTTCATTAGTGACACATATCCACGGGTAAGACTTATCGTCCTTCAAGAGGACATTATAGCGAGGCTTATATTCCT
Source organism: Muribaculaceae bacterium (assembly GCA_022484565.1). Taxonomy (GTDB): domain Bacteria; phylum Bacteroidota; class Bacteroidia; order Bacteroidales; family Muribaculaceae; genus JAKVKZ01. The sequence continues at coordinate 8,866 of JAKVKZ010000006.1, read as the reverse complement.
TGATAAGGCTGTTCTCAAGATGAAGAGCATCCTCCTCGGAATTAACCACAATATATTTCAGGTCGGCAATATTGCGGACAAGAACATTAGTGCGGAGAACAGGATGAACACGATTAAAATAAGAACTTACGCGACGGTGCAGTTTCTTAGCCTTGCCGACGTAGATGACAGTACCATTTTTATCAAAGTACATGTAAACGCCGGGGGAATCAGGCAAGAGGCTGACTTTATCCTTAAGGTCTTCACGCGTGTTCACACTTAGAGAAATGACAAATCAATAAACCAAAAGAGAAGTAACTTCAGCTTCAGGCGGGAAAGCCTTACGTCCATTAAGGTCGCTAAGCTCTACGATAAAATTGATGTAAATCTTTTTAGGGTGCATAGCATTCACCAATTCATAAGCAGCAGCCATGGTGCCACCAGTGGCGAGAAGGTCATCGTGAAGAATCACAATGTCGTCCGGCGTGATGGAATCGCGGTGAATCTCGATAGTATCGGTACCATATTCCTTTTCATAAGTTTTTGCGACAGTGTCAGCGGGAAGTTTTCCAGGCTTACGGATAGGAATGAAGCCAGCATTAAGAGCATGGGCAAGGATAGAGCCGCCGATAAAACCGCGAGCTTCGATACCCACCACTTTAGTAACGCCGAGATTAGAGTAGAGATTTTTCATTTCATCAGCAACAAGGCGTAAAGCTTCAGCATCCTTGAAGAGAGTGGTCAAATCACGAAAGAGGATACCCTTAGTAGGGAAATCAGGAATGTCGCGAATGACACTTTTGAGACGGTTGATAGTTTCTTTTTCCATATTTATATAATTAATAAGTTTAATGTTCCACGTGAAACAATTTTGAGTTATCTGCCTAAAAGCAAAAGTAATATATTGATGTCGCTCGGAGAAATTCCAGGGATACGGGAAGCCTGAGCGATAGTGTCAGGATCGATATGTGAAAGTTTCTGGCGGGCTTCAGTAGAGAGCGAAAGAATTTCAGAATAATTGAACTTGCCCTTTATGCTTAAATTCTCGAGACGGTTAATTTTATCAGCAATCAGCCTTTCGCGGGAAATATAGCCTTTATATTTGATAAGAATTTCAGCAGCCTCAACAATCTCCTCACGGCGATCCGAATCGAGATTGAAAATTTCGTCGGCAAGAGGCATAATCAATTTTGACAAAAGATTAAAATTAAGTTGCGGACGAAGAATCAAATCATGCAAACGAGTGCCCTGCTTCAAAGGCTGGAGAGAAAGATTTTCAAGCGCAGGATTAATCAAATCAGCCTTGACAAGGAAAGATTCAGAAAAGGCAATCAAAGAATCGCGCTGCTCCTTTTTAGCGAGCATAAGCGAATAACGATGCTTTGATGCAAGTCCGAGATTATACGAGCGCTCAGTAAGACGCATATCGGCATCATCCTGACGAAGCAAAATCCTATATTCAGCACGGGAAGTGAACATGCGATAAGGCTCATCCACACCTTTTGTGACCAAATCATCAATAAGGACACCTATATAAGCCTCGTCGCGGGCAAGCACAAAAGGCTCACCGCCGATGGCATTTTGATGCGCATTTATGCCAGCAATCAAGCCCTGCCCTGCAGCCTCCTCATAACCTGTGGTGCCATTAACCTGACCCGCGAAAAACAAATTATGAATAAGTTTCGTTTCGAGAGTATGACGGAGCTGAGTAGGGTCGAAATAATCATATTCGATAGCATAGCCCGGACGATAAATCTGGACATTGGCAAGAGCAGGAATTTTCTGCAAAGCTGCAAACTGCACATTCAGCGGAAGCGAAGAAGAGAATCCATTAAGATAAAATTCTTGGGAGGTCTCCCCTTCCGGCTCAATGAAAAGCTGATGCTCATCCTTATCGGCAAAAGTGACAATTTTAGTCTCGATACTTGGGCAATAACGCGGGCCGATACTCTTGATTTCACCATTGAAAAGAGGCGAATCAGGCAATCCCTTACGAAGGATTTCGTGCACTTCAGGATTGGTAGAAACTATCCAGCAAGGGCGCTGCTTCAACCTGCGATGCACAGTTGGAAGGAAAGAGAAGTGATGAAAATCAGTGTCACCCTCCTGAATCTGCGCCAAATCAAAGTTAATGGTACGACCATCCAAACGAACAGGAGTGCCAGTCTTCATACGATTCGTGGCAAATCCAAGCTCAACAAGCTGCTCAGTGATACCATGCGCAGCAGGTTCAGAAACACGTCCCCCCGGCAGCATAACGTGACCGATATGCATCAATCCATTGAGGAAAGTACCCGCAGTGAGAACGACAGCCTTGGCCTTAAAAGCCACATGCATAGCAGTGGTAACGCCAACTACAGAACCGTTAGCAACTATAAATCCAGTGACAGAATCCTGCCACATATAAAGGTTAGGAGTGTTCTCGATGATATGCCGCCACTCAGCCATGAACTTCATACGATCAGACTGAGCACGTGGACTCCACATGGCAGGACCCTTGGAGCGGTTGAGCATACGGAACTGAATAGCAGTTTTATCAGTAACTATACCCATCTGCCCGCCAAGAGCATCTATCTCTCTGACTATCTGCCCTTTAGCTATACCACCAACAGCAGGATTACAACTCATCTGCGCGATTTTATTCATATCAATCGTGATGAGGAGAGTGCTTGAGCCAAGGTTGGCAGCAGCACAAGCAGCTTCACATCCGGCATGGCCGGCACCAATCACTATTACATCGTAATCAAAACGCATAACAATAAAAATCTAACAGGAAAGAATTGCAAGAGCTTTGTTTTCATGGGCTTCCATGATTTCGCGCTGCCCCGGCCCTTTGTCGTCGATACCACAAAGATGAAGAACGCCATGAATGATGACGCGCAACAATTCCTCACGGTAATCATGCTTAAAAAGAACGGAATTACTGCGGACAGTGTCGAGAGAAATGAACATATCACCACTGATGCGACGACTATTTGAATAGTCAAAAGTAATGATATCCGTGTAGTAATCATGTCCAAGATACTTGATATTTACTTCAAGGATTTTGGCATCGTTACAGAAGATATATGACAACGGCCCCACAGATTTACCAAAACTGCGAGCAACATCGCCTATCCATTTTGCAACAGAATCACGATTCACATCCGGCATATCAACGCCATCGGCAATGAAATTCAAATCGGGCATAACTTTGCAAATTAGCAACGACAAAGTTAACATTAATACAAACGATAACCAAAAAATATAAGAAAAGAATTCAGACATAATAAAAAGGAAATCAATTAAAAGTACAGAAACGGCAAAAGGAAAAAACTCTCAGAATCAAAAGCAGCCGCAACAGGAAAAATCAGATAAAAAGCGGTAGGGGGTCTGGACAGGCAAAACGCCACTTAAATAACTGAACAAGCACTATTTACAAAGGTGTCCAATTTATTTTTCCCGGTGGTTGCCCCCTATTCCACTCCACATAGCCACAAGTCTGAAACGCCTAAATAAAAAGAGGAAGAAAAAACGGCATTTCCAAACTAGAGAGAACAAAGAGCATGGATAAAGATTAACCAATTTGACTGGTGAAAATCATAAAAATCCGAGAGAGGGGTCTGGACGGGCAAAACACATCGTACACTACTGAACCGCCATAATTTACATGGGTGTCCAATTTATTTTTCCCGATGGTTGCCCCCCTATTTTCACACAACGTTGCCTACAGCAACAACCAAGATTTTTCACACATTATTACCGAGCAATAAATACAGAAAAACATATCAAAGAACGCAGAACGAAATTAATGTTCAGCGAGGAAAAAGAACCAAGAAAATGGCTTTTTTTAGAAAATGGAATAAATGGAATACGTCAGGACATAGCAGTCCCCATGCAGCTACTTAAAGAAGAAGTATGCTACAATAACCGCAGTGATGCTGCCCACGACATCGCAGACAAGCGCGTAAGGAACTGCGTAACGAGTTTTCTTGATACCTACACTACCGAAATAGACAGCAAGAATGTAGAACGTGGTATCGGTACTGCCCTGCATACAAGCGGAAACGCGTGCTACAAAGCTATCAGCGCCGAAAGTGTTCATAACGTCAACCATCATACCACGCGAACCGCTGCCGCTAAGCGGCTTCATAAGAGCCGTAGGCAACGCCCCTACCCAATCGGAATTAAAGCCCATGGCATTAACGCCTTCGGCAATCCAATTGACGAGAATCGTCATAGCGCCAGAAGCACGGAACATGGCGATAGCGACCAAGATGGCAACGAGATAAGGAATAATCATTACAGCCGTCTTAAAGCCATCCTTTGCACCCTCAATGAAGGCTTCATAAACATTCACATGCTTACGAACGCCCGCCACAAGGAATCCAATAATGACAGTGAAAAGGAGGAAATTGGCGGCAAAACTTGAATAAGACTGAAGTTTGGCTTGAGGGAGGGATGACAGATACCAGACAATGGCGCCGATGACGACGACCATTCCGACTATCCATGACAAAAGAACCTTATCGAGAAGGTTAATGTGTTGCTTTAAACAAAGAATAATAATGCCTACAAGAGTCGCGACAAAAGTCGCAATCAAAATAGGAATGAATACATCAGTAGGATTTGCGGCACCGCACTGGGCACGGTACATCATGACACCGATAGGAATCAAGCAAAGCCCTGAAGCATTCAAAATCAAGAACATCAACATCGCATTAGTGGCAGTGTCCTTCTTGTCGTTGAGACTTTGAAGTTCCTTCATAGCTTTAAGTCCGAGCGGAGTAGCCGCATTGTCGAGACCAAGCATGTTAGCGGAAATGTTCATGAAAATAGCGCCCATGGCAGGGTGATCCTTAGGAATACCAGGAAAGAGACGAGTGAAAAGCGGACTGATGACACGACCGAAAAAACGGATGACGCCACCACGCTCACCAATTTTCATCAAACCCATCCAAAGAGAAAGGATACCAGTCAAGCCGATAGAAATCTGGAACGCCTGAGCAGCCGAAGCAAAAGTAGCATTCATTATGGTAGTCCAAATTCCATAATTACCCATAAAGATTGTTTCGCCCAAAGCAACAACAAAAGCAATGAGAAAGAACGCAATCCAAATGTAATTTAATACCATAAAATTCGGCTTTGAAAAAATGAATGTGCAAAAGTACGAAAATTCAGAAAAAGCACCACTTTTTTTGACAACAATTCGCAAATAAGAAGCAGAAAAGCTATTTGAAAACAAATGAAAGCACAAAAAAAGCGGGATATGGATTTGAAATTGAATAAAATAAGCAAAATTTGGGCGTATGAGAATCGAATAAAATCAAAAAAGGCGGGCAGGGGGACGGAATTTTCAAAGGAAAAATGGCAAAAAAGGCAATTCAAAGCGTAAATATTACGCAATGAAATCAGAAAAATTGAAAGGGAGGAAAAAACTACAAGGCAAGATTGTAAAATTGACGCAAAGAATGGTAGCACATATATGTGTATAAATTACACAATGAAAAACAGGCGTAAAAAAGACGCAAAGAAAAAGAAAACAGTTACAAAAAAATTTGAGATGGGAATTGAAGAAAAAAAGTAATTTTGCAAAAACCGAAAAAGAATGAAAAATATAGAACAATGGAAAGCTGAACTGAAAAAAGCAGCGAAACCAGAAAAAATAGAAATATTATCGAGATTCTTCAAAACCGGAAAAGGAGAATATGGAGAAGGCGACATATTTATAGGATTAACAGTGCCGGAAAACAGAAAAATATCAGTAAAGAAATTCAAGCTGAATTTAGATGAAATAAAAGAAATGCTGGCAAGCAAGGAGCACGAATTCAGACTTGCAGCACTGATAGCACTTATAATGAAGTACGAAAAGGCGAAAAAAGAGGAAGGGAGGAAAGAAGAAATTGTGAAATTCTACCTTGAAAACACAGAAAACATCAACAACTGGGACTTGGTGGATTTGAGTTGCCCTCAAATAATAGGCGACTACACCAGAACGCACGGGACAGAAACTATTGAAAAACTGAGTGAAAGCAAAAATTTGTGGGAACAAAGGATAGCAATAGTGTCAACACTGAAGTTAATAAGAAACGGCGAGTACCGCCCCACCCTAAAAATCGCTGAAAAATATCTGCAACATCCTCACGACCTTATACATAAAGCAAGCGGCTGGATGCTGCGGGAAATAGGGAAAAAAGACAGAGAAACACTGCGGGAATTTCTGGAAAAACACGCACACGAAATGCCACGGACAATGCTCAGATACGCCATTGAAAAGATGGACGTAAAGGAAAGGAAAATGTGGTTGGACAAAGGGAAATAAACAGCAAAACCACCCTACTCCCATAAGTCGCGGTCGAGCGGATGACGGAAAGATGTTAGAAACATCTTAAAGCGGCTGCGGAGCTTATCGCGACCAAAAGAATGGTTATCCTCGAGCATAAGACTCTTATTCCACGGCTCACCACGATGAAGAACATCGCGCATGAAAGACGCAGAAGTTATGCCCCACTTGCGAAGGAACTGAAGCGAACCCTTATTCTTGCTGACACGACCAGTGGAAACCTGTTCAAAATGATATACCCTACTTGCCGAAATGCCCTTAAAATAACGCACACCAGCCTTATAAAGCTTAGCGGCGAAATCAGGGTCGCTATACATGCCCGGAGAAAATTCCACACTATAACCGCCAACCAAATCCCAAAGGTCGCGGTGAACAATATTGGGAGGCCAAGTGGCGCCACACCAATCAGCATGCTTAAACGACTTGAAAGAATCAAGCAAATCACGCTTGCGGAATGACGAAACTGAAGTGCCGAAATCAGCGGGAGCAATGACACTCGAACAGAAAAACGGACGAGGCTGAAGGAGAGTTGACGAAAGAAAAAACTTGTTATCGGGAAGAGAACGAATCTCCTTAAAAAGATACAAATCCCAATCAGGACAGACATACATATCGTCGTTCATATAGACGATGTAATCAGTATTGACCAGAGGACGAAGTGAATTGACAGCCCAACAAACGCCGATGTTTTCAGCACTTTGAGTGAACTGAATGCCGTTAGCCTTAAGCCATTCGGGAGTGCCGTCGGAGCCAACGTTGACATGAACGAGAATCTGATGGGAAAAATAGGAATTACGACGAATACTATCAATACATAATTTCAAGTAATCGAGATTGTTCCAAGAAGGAATAAGGATTGAAAATTTGAATTGTTCAGTAGACATTTTTACCAAAAGACAGCGTCAGGCAAAATTAAAAATAAATTGTGAATTCCAAGCAATCAAGATAAAAAATGAGCCAAAATTTACAATTCAATTAAATTAAAAAGGTACTTGAAGAAGCAATCAATTATCATCATTCTCATACGACCGCTGATGCGCAAAACATTCTGCAAGCAATTTGAAAGAGCGGAATGTGAACGGATAATGGCGGAAATATTCACCAGCCATAGTGAAAGGAGAGCCAGTGAGATGATGAGAAATGACAAATTTTATTTCAGAATAACGGGTAACTTTGCGTAAATGACTAAGTTGCGAATGAGTAAGATGATGAATGGAAACAGGCATACGGCGCTGCCACTTATGGCGAAGAATCTGAGATTGACGATACCAAGAAGCACCATAACTGCCAGATGAAAGATGGCGAATCTTGACCGTGTTACATACATAATTATGCTTATGCGCATAGACAAGCATAAGGGAATAATCAATATCGTAGCAATGGAAACCCTTGAAAGTTTCCTCATCAAAATGAACTTCCTGCCAAACATCACGGCGAACAGCTATGCAAAAGCCATCGAGAACAACCACATGGGAAAAATCCTTGTTGTGGGGATTGCGATAATTCACGACTTCGCCAGCACTTGAGACTTCGGTGTAATTAGCACGCTTATTGGAATGGCCACAGCCCCAAGGGCCAACCATATCAATACGCACAGTGCTGCCTGCAAAACCTATGGCACCGCAACGCGGCTCATCGAGCTTAGCCGAGAAAACTTGTCCCCAATCAGAAGAATCAAAATGCGCGTCTTCATGGATGAAAAGTAAATACTCTCCTTTTGCGTTCTCTGCGCAGATGTTATAGACCTCACAAATTCCTTTTTTCTGTTTTGAATTATCAAACGGGATAAATTCATATTCGCATCCGATAGTTTCAGCGATATTATTTTCAAGGGCCGATAACAGAGAGTTGTTAATAGAACAGCATATAATAGAAAACATAAATAAAGTCTTAATATACGGATGCAAAAGTACATATAATTAGCAAAAATGCAAAAAAAATGGGTAAAAATAGAAAATGGTTGCACATAAAACACGAAAAGAGTAAATTTGCAATAATTATTGCAAAAAGGCGCAATGAGCAAAATCACAGCAACAATCATCACGCTCAATGAAGAGGAGAAGATAGGCGCATGCCTTGATTCACTCGAAGGAGTGGCAGATGAAATCATAGTAGTTGACTCATACTCGACGGACAAAACGGCAGAGATGTGCCGAGAACGCGGATGCAAGGTAACACTAAGGAAATTTGACGGTTACGGTGCACAAAAGCAATATGCGGTGTCGCTTGCGACCAACAGCCACATAATCAGCATAGACGCAGACGAAGTTCTTGACAGCGAATTGAGAAAGAACATCAAGAAGCTGAAAGAAGACGGGTTTGAGCACAGAGTTTACTGCTTTGAAAGGCTGAACTACTACTGCGGCCAGCCGATACTGCACAGCGGATGGAACCACGATTGCCCTACCCGATTATTCGACCGCAGATATGCCACATGGAACCTGCGGGATGTGCATGAGGCAGTGGTGTTCCCCAAAGCGCTGCACCCGGAGCTGATTGGAGGCAAACTGCTGCACTACCGGTGCGCAACAGCCGAAGAATACAGGCGCAAACAAGAGACATTCG
>JAKVKZ010000005.1 GCA_022484565.1 Muribaculaceae bacterium | reverse complement strand
ATTTTTCTTCACTATTTTGCTCCCACAAAAAATGCACTTTTTTTATTCATAACCTTTGATTTGCCACAAAGGTAGCAATTATCGAACTTCCGAGAGTTTTCAGCCTACCAAATGTCCTTTACACCTTAAATCCTAATTTTTTGCTTAATCAGACATTAATTTGCAACATTCATCAAGAAAACATTTATTTGGAACATAATTTAAAGACTTTGAAACAAGAATGATAATGCCAGTGGCTTTTTTTCTGCATTTTTGCAACATAAATAATTGTCTTAAAAGAATACATCAATTTTATGCGAAAGTTATTTTTATTCGGACTGATGATATTATTGTCGGAAACATTATTTGCAGAGGAGCAAGGGCGCTATTTTGCAAAAAAAACATACGACCATCAGCCATTGCCAACGTATGAACAGAGCAAAGACCAACTTCCCGTTCCCATATACGATGGAAATAAGGAATGGGTGGGCTTATACTGGACAGCGTGGAAGACAGCATTTTCCCGACTTCAATCGCCACAACCAGGCTCTCCATTCGTCTCCAACTGGATTGATGAGGGGCTATGTCCCCAGATATTTCAATGGGACACTAATTTCATGGCAATGTTTGGCCGGTACGCACACCATATTTTCCCCTTTATTGGCTCGCAAGATAATTTTTACTGTTCGCAGCATGCTGATGGCATGATTGACAGGGTAATTAATGAAAGTGACGGTAAGGACTACTGGTGGGGGCAAGGGCCGGACAATGCGCGGGCAATCAATCCTCCACTTTTTAGTTGGGCAGAGGTACAGACCTATATGGCGACTGGCGATAAATCGCGTTTTGCCATGGTGCTTGAGCCACTTGAACGGTATGTGCAGTGGATTGAGGCGCACCGTCGCGGATATGACACTCCTCATCAACTATATTGGACTAATGGCCAAGCAAGCGGGATGGACAACACGCCACGCGATAATGGGCGGCCATCGCCCGAAAAGGGCTGGGACTGCCATTCTGCCATCGACCACATGGGATGGGTTGATATGTCATCACAAATGGTGATGTGTTATCGCGACCTTTCCTACATCTGCAAGGAATTGGGCAAGAATGACAAGGCAAGGCTTTATTCAATGAGGTCCGACACCATTTCCACGAGAATCAACAAGTGGCTATGGGATGACAAGTCGGGGCTATACTTTGATGTGACACCTACTGGCGACAAAACTAAATGTATTTCGGCAGCCACTTTCTGGCCAATGCTGGCAGGCGTTGCAAATCATGATCAATGTGTGAAATTGGTGCGGAATCTGAAAGATACCAGCTTGTTCTGGCGTCCAATACCGGTTCCGACTCTTGCAGCCAACCAACCTGAATATGACAAGATGGGCTGCTACTGGAAAGGTGGAGTTTGGGCACCTACCAACTATATGATTGTGGAAGGACTGAAGAAAAACGGATTCGGGGACTTGGCCATTGATATTTCCAAGCGATATATTGATGCTCTGTTACAGGTATATCACTCCACCGGCACCTTATGGGAGGCCTATTCACCTGAAATATATTCTCCAGCCACCAATGCCAGTGGCAAGGTACTCGTGCAGCCTAATTTTGTGGGCTGGACTGGCTTAGGGCCTATTTCAATGCTTATAGAGACGATAATAGGCATAGAAATGGATGCGCCTCACAACACAATTGCGTGGAATATTACTGCCGATTGCCGCAACGGTGTGCAGAACTTGATGTTCAATGGCGGACGTGTGTCGTTTGTTGCAACACCAATAGCAGGAGGCTATAGTGTGGGGATTAGCAGCGAAAAGGCGCTGAAGGCGGAGATAACCGTCGGAGGAAAAGTTCAGGAAATTAAAATAGAACCTGGAAAAAAGGTTACAAAGATAATTTACAGTTAATGGTTGTATTCCTTAAATAATACCAAGCACAGTCCCCCATACTGTAAAAAATTGCAATATGGGGGGATTTTCTTGTTTATGATTTTGTATCGTCTGAATTCTTGTCGGATTGAGTCGAGTTCTTCTGACGATATTCTTTAGGACTCATGCCATAAATGCTGGCAAATCTTTGTGAGAAATACGATAGGCTGCTGAATCCGTTTCCATAAGCTATTTCCGATATAGTGGAATCAGTCTGAATCAGTTCTCTGGATACCTTTGAAAAGCGGATATTCTTAATCAGCTCACCTGCCGAAATGCCGGCTATTGACTTCATCTTGCGGTGCAGACTTGTGCGGCTCATGCACAATTCAGTAGCTATTGTGCTTACGTTCAAGTCCTCTTCCGAGATATGGGCGAGAATAATTTCTGTTACCTCATACATGAATTTGTTTTCAACTCCACCATCATTTTTCAGATTGAGGTTTTGTTCCGAAATCTGTGAGAATTTATTTCTCAGAATCTGCCGGCTTCCAAGAATCTGGTCGATACGCGCAAACAGATAAGTGAGGTTGAACGGCTTAGTGATATAAGCGTCAGCACCGGTTTCCGCGCCTTCAATCATGTCGTCCATGCTTGATTTTGCGGTAAGCAGGATTATAGGGATATAGTTGGTCTCATTATTTTCCTTTAAGAATTTGCAAAGTTCCAAGCCGTTCATTTTAGGCATCATGACATCGCTGATGATAAGGTCGAACTCCTCGTTCTTCACTTGTTCCACAGCCTCCACTCCATTATGGGCGACCGAAACCTGATATCGTTTTGAAAGGATAGGCTGAATATAGTTGAGAAGGTCCTCATTATCCTCAACGAGCAGAATATGCGACTGCTGCAAATTTTGCTCTGGCAGAACTTCAGGAGTGCTATTCCGTTCGAAAGGAACAATGTCCTTAGGCAATTGCCTATTATCTTTTGAAATTTCCTTTTCATCGTAGGCCTCCTTGAGGTAGGGGATTCTTACTGTAAATATGGTTTCCACGTTAGGCACGCTGCTGAATGATATGGAGCCGTGATGGAGTTCAGCTATGTTTTTTACGAGATGCAGCCCGATGCCCGAACCGCTGTTAGTAGCCATGTGGTTTACATCGTGCATATTTCTATTTTCCTGGAAGAAAGCCTGGAAAATGGATTTTTGTGATTCCTGCTGGATTCCTATTCCATTATCTGACACTTTCAGCGTGAGCCATTCACCGTCGGCAGATACTGCCAATTCTATATGTCCGTTTTTAGGAGTGAATTTGAATGAGTTTGAAAGCAGATTGAAGCATATTTTCTCAATCATGTTTGGGTCAATCCAAGCGTGTTCGGGAAGTTGATGCGTTATCATGGAGAAATTTATGCTCTTATCCTTTGCGAATTCATTGAAATATGAGCTGATGTCGTTGATGAAATCTGGAAAATCCACATTCTGTACGGAAAGTCTCATTTCACCCTTTTCGCTCTTTCTGAAATCGAGAATCTGATTCACGAGGAGCATGAGGCGATTGGCGCTCTTGTTGATGATTTTCAATGTATTCTTTTTGCTCTCATTGGTTTCGTGGCTGATTAATTCCTGCAACGGAGCTAGGAGCAGCGTGAGTGGGGTACGGAGTTCATGGCTCAAATTGGTGAAGAACATCAATTTTGCCTCATGAATTTCCTCATCCCTCTTGCGGTTGTTCTTTTCAATCTCAATGCTATGGGCCAGACGCATACGCGATCTGACAGAATTGAAAGCATACCACAGTGCAGCGCAAGCTACGAGAAAATAGAATGTCTTGGCCCACCAAGTTGCCCAGAGCGGAGGAAAAACTGAAATCTGGACCTCTGATACCATTTCGGCGTGGTCACTTTCCACCACGGCTTGAACGAGCAGATGGTAATCACCTGGGTTCAGGTCGCGTAATGTCACCCAGTTCTGATTCCCCAGTTGTTTCCATTCTTTATCTGTTTTGTCGAGTTTGTAAAAGTATTGCACGTCCCTGTTGTAATAGGGGAGTGCGAAATGGATTGTGACGGAATGGTTTTGTGGATAAATATTGATTTGATGGCTGATATTCACATTCTCGGTAAGATTGGAGCAGGATGAGGATGAGTCGGGAATGACTTTCTGGTCATCGATATATACCTGTGTGAAAATGAGCTTTGTCATATTGGCCATTGCATGAATATGGTATGGATTTACTTGCAGCAGGCCATCGTAGGAGCCGAAATACACATTTCCTTTAGTGTCAATTGCCGAGGACCCTTCAGTGAATCCGCTTATCTTAGGCAGATTGCGTGCTGAAAAGTGATATATCCTGTGATTCTTAATTTCATATTGCCAAAGTCCCATTGCCGAGGAAAACCACAAATTGCCAAGTTTGTCCTTCTGAATAGCAAAAATTGACACATCGGGGATATCCTTGCAGGGGAATTGATTTGTGAATGAGCCTGATTTTAACGAGTATGATGCCAGTCCCTCATCAGTGGCGACCCACAATGTGTTGCCGTCAATCTGTACATCGAAGATAATGTTTGATTTCAGTCCATTTGGCTTGTGATATGAACGGAGACTGCGTCGCTGCGGGTCGTAGCATTGTAATCCGGCATTGTAGGTGCCGAGCCAAAGGCGACCCATGGCATCCTCGTCAACGCAACGCACTCCAGGGTTTTGTGGATACCAGTGCTGTAGCACATTTTCCCAACTTTTCCCGACATCTTTTGTGCGGAAAAAGCCGGTGGAACCCGAAACATATATGGATAAGTCCTTTGCTTGAAATATAGCCCGCACATCCATGCCTATCGGATGAATTATATTGGTGGGGCTTTGTGTATTTTTCCGCTGAAGAAGAAGCCCGTTCGCATTCGTCCCAATCCACAGATTATTGCTCTTATCTTCCAGTATGCACATGGCATCTGATTTATTAAATTTGATTGATGCAGTGATTTTCTGAGTGTCGAAATTATATCTCAACACCCCATTTCTTTCTTTTCCCATCCACATATCGTGGTTGGAGGCTTGGCTAATGGCAAAAGTTGCAAAAGTGAAACGCGGTTCTGTAATGTCGCTCTCGCCAGGAATGATGCGCTCAAAATAAGAGTAAGGCTTTATTAATTTTATTCCTTCACCGTAAGTGCCAATCCATAGGTTGCCGTCCTTGTCGTTCATCATGGAATGTATTTCCTTGTAAGTGAAATTGAGGTTGCGAAAGTCGGAGATGAGTCCAGATGCGTTGTTGGCTAGCAATTTTTGGGGATTGAATTGTACAAACAAATTGTCACCCCCCACCCACAGGCTGCCGGCAGGATTTTCGCAAATGGAAAAAATGTGTTTGTTTGCGAAAATCTGCTGATTCATTGGCTTTGCCTCATTATTCACTATATGATAGAAATTGTTGTCGGTTCCCACCCAGATGTTCCCGCTTCGGTCCTGATAGATTGTTCTCACAAAATCAATAGTGGAGATTCCATTTATTTGTATGCATTTGTTTGTATTTGGATTATATAGGAATAATCCGTTATAGCGTGTACCTATCCATAACTGATGCTTGAAATCTTCGCACAAAGCCATGATCGTCTCAGTGCCATGCTGCCTTGCAATTGCGCTGATTGTGGAGAATGCGCCCTTCTTTTCATCGTATTTGAAAATTCCTTCTCCAAAAGTTCCCACCCAGATGCTGCCGTTGTAGCCGTTGGCAAGAGCTGTGATGTCCTTCGATTTGAGGCCTTTCACTTTACCATAGGCATGTATCTTATCGTCCTTCCAACTGTAGATATTTAATGAGTCAGGTGTGCCGAACCACACGTCACCATTAGGGCGTGGAAGAATAGTCTGTACAATATTATTGGAAATATGCGCCTGAGGACCTTGATTTTTTGTGTAAAATGTGTATTCAGCTCCGTCGAAGCAGCATAATCCATGTGGCGTTCCTATCCACATCCTGCCCATATAGTCCTGCTGGATACTTAAAATCTTATCGTTCATCAGTCCGTCGTGACTGGTGTAACTGCGTATGGAGAATGTCTGAGCAGTAAAATTAGGATAGAAGCACAACGTTGTGCAAAATAATGCTAACAAAAAACGCCTCATAAATAATGGTTTAGTCGGTAAGAGCTGACAATTAATGCTTAGTGGAAATGGATTGAAAATCACATCCCCCTTAATTCTATTTGTAAAGATACGATTTTTTCTCTATAGTTGGCAGATTTGATTTTATTATTTCCCCAGTTTTGCAACAAAATATAAAGGAAATGCAACATTATATAAAGTCATATAGCGTTGATTATCTGAAAATTCGATATATTTTTTGTGCTAAGAAACAAAATGGATATTTTTTGAATCAAAAGCTAAATTTTGAGTTGAATTATTGCAATACTTTTACATCTGCCAAAATATTAGCAATTTATAAAGGTAATTCTTACTTATTTAAACGAGACCATTTGACGTCTTACCGAAAGACTGCGCTTGAATATTGAGGGACTTTATTGATATGCATGTTTTCTAATATTTCTATTGCATGAACTATACCGTTATTAAAATAAAACTTTTATGAAACTAAAATTTACATTCTTAGCTTTGTCACTTGCAGCAGCGCTATGCGCTAATGCAACTGATGCTTTTAACTACACTTTTGAGGGTGCAGCAAACACACCGACCACATCTTCTGTGGGAGGCAATGTTTCAAGTGTAAATGCCAGTGCCACTAACCCGGTAACTGATGGAATCAACACTTCAGCAACTTGCCTTTCATTCGCGGCGAGCAGCTCAGTGGATTGGTGGGAAGGCGTTTACATCAATTTCCCATCTTCAGCAGCTACTGAAAACCCACGCTACATTTACATGAAAGTGCGGGCTGATATTCCAAATGGCGCATTTAATGCTCGGTTGGAAATCAGATTATTCAATGGTGGAACCGACCTTAACATGCCTTTGACGGCAATTCCGGCAATGATGTTTGGCGGAACGTGGCAAGAATATTGCTTTGTGGTTCCTTCAACGGCTACTATCGACAATTTCAGGATACAGCCACGTCGTGGAGGAACTTTCTACATTGATGACGTACGTCTGAGTGACGTCGCTCCTGTAATTCCTGATTTAAAAGGATTCTCATGCGATTTTGAGAATGAAGACGTGAGTGCTGCCGAAGCATCAGGCGCATATATTGCTCCTGCAAATTGGGCTAACAATAATTTGTACACTTCCAGCGATGGTGCTGTAACTTATTTGTCAAATTCAAATAAAGAAGGTGGCATGAGCAGTGATGGCTCTAAACTCTGGATGCGCATTTGGCAATGCGATGGCAATTATCCCAATTATGGAGGTGCCCGCTTTAGTGGCGTTTTCGGAAAAACCACTGAAACTACCCGCTATCTGCATTTCAAATATTACTATGATGGCAATTCTGCGAATGGTGTGTCGGACCCACAGCCTATCAGAGTATTCACACAGGATAATGATAGCCCATTTGTGAGCGATTCATGCTCCATGGGCCAGTGGAATAATGTTACCATTGATTTGGGCGTGGGAACAATTGTGGATTATCTGGCATTCAATATGTCAGGAAAATGGATTACAATTGGCATTGACGATATAGTGCTTAACGGAAATCCAAAATCCAGAAAATTCACTGTCGACAGTAAATCCACGTCGATAGAACCTATAGTAGCTGAAAGGGCTATAGAAAATGGCAGCACCAATAAAGCCACATCTGCCACTACTGATTTCAGTGAGCATTATAAACTCACTTTCCCGGGAACTAAACTCACTTGGCTGCAAACTGTCCCGGCAGGCTATAAAGCATCATATTCCACCACTATCAATGGACGTGCAATCACAGGCGACTGCAACGAGGGAACAAACGCTATTGACCTTTATGGAATTCAAGGACAAACATCTGCTCCGATTACCTTTACTTACACTCCTGTCGACACAAACAGCACTGCATTTACTGAAACCGCAACCGTACCGCTCGTGTATCTCGGAAGCAGCGACATTACTGACAATTTTGTGAATATAGATTCAATAACTCCACAACTTTTCAATAATGGCGAAGCAGTGGCAACAGTGAAAGCAACAGATAACAAGGCTGGAGGATATGTGCCAAGCTTCTATGCTCCAATGAAATCAGCAAGCACGAGTGAAGACTCCGAATTAAGCAATTACAGCAACGATTCAATTGTGCCGGAATCCGGCAGCAATAGCATCCTGAAAATCGATGAGATGAAAGCCAAAAAGATTTATCTGGTTAGCCCGAACTTTTCGGATGTTGCCGCAACCGTTACAGGTGGCAAATTAACATCCGACCTTACTTTGAATTATGCTGTTGTCCCTCATTATCTGATGGTCGCTTCCGGCCCTTACACAAGTGCTGACATGGCAAACATCGTCAAGACTGTTCCGGGAACTATCAATACACTTCAGGACAGCTGGAGCGTAAGCGCCGCACCGGCTCTTACCCTTGCTGGTAAGGCAAACGTGAAAGCGGTAAGCACTACTGCAGATGACCTGTATGCAAATGCAGTGGATGTTGACGTGAAAAGCATTGGCTCAACCACCTATGTAAATCATAAGTTAGTGACGTTCACCACTGATATGCGTCCGTCAGGAATAGCAGGCATTGCATCAGGCGCAGTGTCTATAATAGGAGGTGAAGGCTTCATTAGCGTCACTGGCGCGAATAATGCAGTGGTTTACGACTTTACTGGCCGCACGATAGCCAAGGCTAATAATCAGGGCATAATTAATGTTCCTTCAGGTCTGTATATCGTAAAAGCTGGTAGCAAAGTCAGCAAGGTAAAAGTTCTTTAACAATCAATGAGAGATGAAAAATTACGTGCAATTATGTCGATGTCTGCAATTAGTCGATATTAATTAAAGGTTTTGTTTATTATGTGTGAAGGCTGAATGTTCAGCTTACATTCAGCCTTCCTCTTTCTGACAGAAGTTTTAATACTATTATATTAAGGTGTAAGGGTAAATTTTAAAGGTTTTGGAGCTATAGATATACAAGACCATATTCAAAATTTATCGAAATCAGTGATTGTGCGGGATTTTTTTGAAAGTGGAATGATAATGGTACTTTTTGAAACAAAAAATAAATTTAAAGTTACGCAACTGTAATACTTTTGCAGCAACTAAAACTTCGGCAATTGGGAAAAGGTAATGTTTAATTTTCGGAATGGCTCAGAATGTAGCCAATTTCTGATTGATATTTGCGAAACTGGATTCCAATATTTTTTTGTTATGAACTTAAAACATTATTAATAAAAAATTTATGAAACTAAAAATTACATTATTAACTTTGTCACTTGCAGCAGCGCTATGCGCTAATGCAGGTGATACGTATGACTACACGTTTGAGGGTGCAGCAAACACGCCTACCACATCTTCAACGTCAAGCAATGTGACAGTTAATGCTAGTGCGATAAATACGTTGACAGATGGCATTAACACTTCAGCGACATGCCTTTCATTAACGACTGGAAGCAGTTATCAATATTGGTGGGATGGCGCTTACGTTAATCTTCCATCTTCTGCAGCTACTGAATCTGCCCGATACATTTATATGAAAGTGCGCGCAGATGCCACTACCAGCACTGCATTCAATGCCAATTTCGAATTATTCTTATTTAATGATGCTAACGACCTTGGAATGCATTTGTATGCAATTCCTGCTCCGAGGTTTGATGGCACATGGAAAGAATATTGTTTCGTAATTCCATCTAGTGCCACTTTCAACAACATTAGGATACAGCCTATACATCCTGGAACTTTCTACATAGATGATATACGTCTAAGTGATTCTGCTCCAACAATTCCTAATTTAACAAGTGGATTTTCTTGTGATTTTGAAAACTCTACCATAAGTGGTAGTGGAAGTACAGGAACAGAGCCTGTTGATAATGATTGGATTCTCGGCGAAATGTATCCATCGAGTGACGGAGAATATGTTTATGTGGATCCAACCACAAGCACTCCGATAGCAACGGACGGCTCTACAAAGTGGTTGCGGTTTCGTATCGGGGAAGGCTATAATCCAAATTATAGTGGAGTACGTTACACTGGCTTGTATGGAAAGACAACAGAAAGCACCCGTTATTTGCATTTTAAATACTATTATACAGGAGGCTATTATTATCCGGGAGATAAGAGAACAACAGGTCCACAATCAATGAGGGTGTTTACTCATGGAGGAGGCGATGAAGCTGCCTTTTCGAGTGAAGCAAGTGCTCAAGGTCAATGGAATGATGTTACTATTGATTTAGGCGTGGGTACTATAGTTGAATATTTAGAATTTAATATTAATGGAAGATGGAATGATGTGGGTCTTGATGATATTGTGCTTAACGGAGACCCTAATTCTCGGAATTTCACTACACAATTTACATCAACTCAGATTGATCCAATAGTTGGCGAAAGAGCTATTAAATATAATAGTACTGATAAAGCAACAGCTTCCACTACATGGTTTGGTACGCATTATAAACTTACTTTCCCTGGAACTGAAATTTCTTGGTTGCAAACTATTCCATTAGGCTATACTGTGACATATTCAACAACCATTAATGGACGTACAATTACTGGTAACTGTAATAGCGAGGCAAACACTCTTGACCTTTATGGAATAAAAGGACAGACATCAGCCCCTATGACATTCACATATACTCCTGCTTCAGGAACAACGTTTACTGAAGCAGCTACTGTGCCACTTACATATTTTGGCAGCAGTGAAATAACTGATAATGGCGTGAATATCGGGACTATAGGAACGGTTCTTTATAAAAATGGTGAAGCAGTGGCATCAGTGCCTGCAACAGATAATAAGACAGGTGGGTATGTACCGAGCTACTACGCTCCAATGAAATCAACAAGTACAAGCGATGACGGAACTTTAAGTGATTATAACAACACTTCAATCGTTCCTGTGAATGGCAGCAGAAGCATAATACGAGTATCAGATATGACAGCCCAAAATATTTATCTGATGAGCCCAAGTTTCTCGGATGTAGCAGCAAATGCACCTTCAGCCGGAGCAAAATTACAATATGATGTTTCTGTAAATTACGCTGTCGTTCCTCACTATTTGATGGTAACTACTGGCCCTTACACGACTGCTGATATGGCAAACATCGTCAAAACTGAGACTGGAACAATCAATACCCTTCAGGACAGTTGGACGGTGGTGGGCAGCAGTGCACCGTCACTTAATCTTGAAAGCGTAGGTAAGGCAAGAATAAAGGCAGTGGATTTATCGGCGGCGGACTTATATTTACATGCACAAGATGTAGCTGTTGCAAGCATTGCTGGTGCAAGCAACATAACGAATCATAAACTTGTAACCTTCGTAGCTAATGACTTAACGCCAACAGGCATTGAAGGCGTTTCAGCCGATGCGGTTTCTATCGTTGGTGGAGAAGGCATCATCAATATCACTGGCGCAAGCAATGCAGTGGTCTATGACTTTATGGGCCGAATGATTAAGAGCGTAAATAATCAGAGCATAATTAATGTTCCTTCAGGTCTGTATATCGTAAAGGCTGGTGGAAAAGTATGCAAGGTGAAAGTTCAATGAGCAAGTGGATTTTAGCTATTACATGGCTATAACTTCAGTAATTAATGAAAGTTAAATACAATAAGATATCAATGAAAGTAAAAATTGTTTTCTTGGCTTTGTCACTTGCAGCGGCGCTATGTGCTAATGCAACTGATACGTATGACTACACATTTGAAGATGCAGGGAATACACCGACCACATCTTCAACGTCAGGCAATGTGACAGTTAATGCCAGTGCGACAAATACGTTGACAGATGGCATTAACAATTCAGCGACATGCCTTTCCTTAACAACAAATGTCGCAGCTGCTAATTTTGGCTGGTGGTGGGAAGGCGCTTACGTTAATCTTCCATCTTCTGCGGCAGCTTCTGGACGCTACATTTACATGAAAGTGCGTGCTGATATCCCCAATGGGGCATTTAATGCCAATTTCGGAATATTATTATTTAAAGACGACACCGACCTTAACATTCCCTTATCAGCGATTCCAGGACCAAGATTTGACGGAACTTGGAAGGAATATTGCTTCGAGATACCTTCCACAGCTGATTTTAACAAAATCAGGATACAGCCGCGAAATACGGGAACATTTTATATAGATGATATCCGTCTAAGTGATGTGGCTCCAACAATTCCTGATTTAAAGGGATTATCTTGTGATTTTGAGGATTTAGCCATTGACGATAAAGGAAACGGACCAGTTGACAACAATTGGATTCTCAATGGAATGTATCCGATAAGTGATGGCGAATATATTTATGTGGACCCAACCTCTGGCACTCCTATAGCAGAAAATGGTACTTCAAGATGGTTGAGGTTCCATATTGGAAATGGAGCTGAGCCAAATTATGGTGGAGTGCGTTACACAGGTGTGTATGGAAAGACGACTGAAAGCACCCGTTATCTGCATTTTAGATATTATTTTGCTGGAGGCACTTCTACAACCAATCAATCCATGAGGATATTTACCCATGGGGGAAACGATGCGGTAGCTTTCACAAGTGATGATGCAAGTATTAAAGGTCAATGGAATGATGTTACTGTTGATTTAGGCGTGGGTACTTTGGTTGAGTATTTAGCATTCAACATGGCAGGACAATGGATTGATGTTGGTATAGATGATATTGTGCTCAATGGTGAAAGCAGTCGTAGCGCGACGGATTTAGCATCATTTGACCTTTATCCCAGCAAAGTTGGTGAAAGGGCGATAAAATATGGCAGCACTGATAAAGCTACATCTGCCACCACGGACTTCAGTGAACATTACAGACTTATTTTCCCAGGGACTCAGGTTCTATGGAACCAGACGATTCCAACCGGCTATACTGCGAATTATTCAACTACTATCAATGGGCGTACGTTTACAGGCAGCTGTTATGACGGGTTTAACTATCTCGACGAACTTTATGGGGTTTATGGACAAAAGTCAGTCACTGTGAAAATAACATACACCCCTACTGCAAGCAACACTACAGGAACAGAATATGTTGAGACTATGAATGTACCGCTTGAATATTTTGGGAGTAAAGACATAACTGGCAATACAGTAAACATCGATTCAATTACCCCACAACTTTTTACAAACGGTGAAGCAGTGGCAACAGTGCATGCGAGAGAGACGAGTGATTTCTATGTGCCGAGTTATTATGCTCCAATGAAAGCTTCAGGCTCAAGCGACAACACTGTATTAAATAATTACAGCAACGCTACAATCGTACCTGCCGCTGACAGTACGAAATTAATAAACATATCAGAGATGCAAGCTCGAAAGGTTTACCTGATGAGTCCGGCCTTCTCGGATGTTGCCAAAACAACAACTGCTGGAACGAATTTAGCACAGGACTTTACTGTAAATTATGCTGTTGTCACTCATTATTTGATGGTAACCAGTGGCCCTTTCACAAAGGATGAGATGAGCAGTATTGTGAAAACCGTTGATGGGACAATCAATACTCTTCAGGACAGTTGGACCTTAAATGCAAATGTTCCTGCAACTATAAGCAGAACAGCGGATGACTTATACGCGCATTCAAGTGATGTTGGCGTATCGAGTATAGCTGGCGATGAAATTGGTGGAGCTGCGGTGACAAATCATATGTCTGTTACATTCAAAGCTGGTTTGGTTCCAACAGGCATCGAAGGCGTTTCAGCCGGTGCGGTTTCTATCGTTGGCGGAGAAGGCATCATCAATATCACCGGCGCAAGCAATGCAGTGGTTTACGATTTTATGGGCCGAATGATTAAGAGCGTAAATAATCAGAGCATAATTAATGTTCCTTCAGGACTGTATATCGTAAAAGCTGGTGGAAAAGTATGCAAGGTGAAAGTTGACTAAATTTATTATCCGCATAATTTAATTATGAATGATTATGTTGTTATGCGAAAAGAAATGATTTTTTAGATGGTTTTAGTTGATAATGAGAGAAGGCTGGATGCTGCGAAAGCATCCAGCCTTGTTATTAATGGCTTGCCTTAAATATATTTTCAGAATATTGGAACAGTAATAAAAATGGCAATTCTCCGTGATTTACAGGACGCATTTGATTGTGTGCAGGCCATTTTATGAGATTGGCACAAAAATGGAACTTTTTGAATCAAATGCTAAACTGAAAGTTACATAACTGTGATACATTTGCATTGACTTAAGCTATGGCAATTGTGAAAAGGAAATGTTTACTTTTCAGAATTGCTCTTGATGACGACCGCTTTATGGACAAATCATAGGTCAGTGACATTCAAGGCTGATTTGAAGCCGGAAGGAATTGAAATTTTGGCATCAGTCACAGCGCCTATCGTTGGCAGTGAAGGTATCATCAAAGTCATTGGCGCAAACAATGGAATGGTTTATGACTTTATGTGCCGAATGATTAAGAGAGTAAATAGATTAATGTTCTTTCGGGATAAAGATATTGTAAAAGCTGGTAGAAAAAATGTAAGGTGAAAGTTGACTAAATTGACGATTAAGTAAACATTAGGTATGAACAATTATGTTGTTATGCGAGAAAGGTTGATTTATTAGATGGTTTTAGTTTATAATGAGTGAAGGCTGGATGCTGCGAAAGCATTCAGTCTTCCATTATTTAATGATGAATATAAAGCACGGTCTCCCATACTATGGGATTTGCGATATGGTGGATTTTTATGCTTATGATTCGGTGTCGTCAGGATTCTTGTCCGTGAAATTCGGGTTTTGCTGACGATATTCTTTAGGACTCATGCTATAAATGCTGGCGAAGCTCTGCGAGAAGTACGACAGGCTGCTGAATCCATTTCGGAAAGCTATTTCTGAAACGGTGGAATTAGTTTGGAGCAGTTCCCGGGATGCTTTGGAGATGCGGATATTCTTGATCAGTTCGCCTGCCGAAATGCCGGCTATCGACTTCAGCTTGCGGTGCAGGCTTGTACGGCTCATGCACAGATCATTCGCTATGATATTTCCGTTCAGGTTCTCTTCCGAGATGTGTGCAAGAATAATTTCTGTGACTTCGTACATGAATTTGTTTTCAACTCCGCCACTGTTTTTCAAATTCAGGTTCTGCTCCGAAATCTGGGAGAATTTATTCCTCAGAATTTGCCGGCTTCCAAGAATCTGGTCGATGCGTGCAATCAGATAAGTGAGGTTAAAAGGTTTTGTGATATAGGCATCAGCACCTGTTTCCGCGCCTTCAATCATGTCGTCCATGCTTGATTTTGCGGTGAGGAGAATGATAGGAATATAGTTGGTCTCATTATTCCCTTTCAAGAATTTACACAGTTCCAAGCCGTTCATTTGAGGCATCATTACATCGCTGATAATAAGGTCGAATTCCTCATTTTTCACCAGTTCCACGGCTTCAATTCCATTGTGGGCGACTGAAACCTGATATCGCTTTGAAAGAATAGGCTGGATATAGTTGAGAAGGTCCTCATTATCCTCAACGAGCAGAATATGTGATTGTTGTTGCTTTTGTGCAGAGAGGGCCTCTGGCGTGCTGATTTGCCCTGAAGGGATGATGTCCTGAGGCAATAGCTGCTTACCGGTCGATATTTCCTTTTCATCGTAGGCCTCCTTGAGGTAGGGGATTCTTACAGTAAATATGGTCTCCGCATCAGGCACGCTGCTGAATGATATGTAGCCGTGGTGAAGTTCGGCAATACTCTTCACGAGATGCAGCCCGATGCCCGAACCGCTGTTTATGGTCGTGTGGTTTGCATCGGGAATAGGCCGATTTTCCTGAAAGAAGGCCTTGAATATTGACTTTTGTGATTCCTGCTGGATTCCTATGCCATTGTCGGATACTTTCAGTGTGAGCCATTCGCCGTCGGCTGAAACGGATAATTCTATATGCCCGTTTTTAGGAGTGAATTTGAATGAGTTTGAAAGCAGATTGAAGCATATTTTCTCAATCTTGTCAGGGTCAATCCAAACCTGTTCAGGAAGTTGATGCGTTATCAGGGAGAAATCTATGTTTTTATCCTTTGCCAATTCCTTGAAATACGAGCTTATGTCGTTGATGTAATTAGGAAAATCAACTTTTTGCACTGAAAGTTTCATTTCTCCCTTTTCACTCTTTCTGAAATCGAGAATCTGATTCACGAGGAGCATCAGGCGGTTGGCGCTCTTGTTGATTATTTTCAATGTATTCTTCTTGCTCTCATTGGTTTCGTGGCTGATTAATTCCTGCAATGGAGTGAGAAGCAGCGTCAGCGGGGTGCGGAGTTCATGGCTTAAATTAGTGAAGAACATCAATTTTGCCTCATGAATTTCCTCCTCCCTCTTGCGGTTGTTCTTTTCAATCTCAATGCTATGGGCCATACGCATACGCGACTTAACCAAATGAAAGGCATACCACAGTGCCGTGCAAATCACAAGGAAATAGAATATTTTGGCCCACCAAGTGGCCCACAACGGAGGAAAAACTGAAATCTGAATTTCCGATAACGTTTCGGTATGGTCACTTTCCACCACTGCGCGGACTATCAGGTGGTAATCACCAGGGTTGAGGTCGCGGAACGTCACCCAGTTCTGATTTCCCAATAATTTCCAGCCTTCATCATTTTTGTCGAGCTTGTAATAATATTGCACGTCCCTGTCGTAATAAGGGAGCGAGAAATGGATGGTGACGGAATGGTTTTGTGAATAGATATTTATCTGGCGACTGACATTCACATTTTCGGTCAGATTCGACCGTGATGATTCAGCGTCGGGGACAACCTCTTGGTCGTCTATAACCACCTTTGTGAAGATAAGATTCGTTTTGTTGGCTACTATTTGATTGTGGTAGGGATTGATTTGCAGCAGGCCATTGAACGAGCCGAAATACACATTCCCTTGAGTGTCAATTGCCGAGGCACCTTCAGTGAATTCACTTATCTTAGGCAGGTTGCGGGCTGAGAAATGATATATCCTGTGATGTTTTACTTCATATTGCCAAAGTCCCATTGATGAAGAAAACCACAAATTGCCGAGTTTGTCCTTTTGGATGGCAAAGATTGAGATGTCGGGGATATTCCGGCATGGGAATTGGTTAGTGAATGAGCCGGAAGTGATGGAGTAGGAGGCCAGTCCCTCATCTGTGGCAATCCATAATGTGTTTCCGTCAATCAGCACATCGAAGATGATGTTTGATTTTAGTCCATTGGGCTTGAGATATGGATGGAGACTGTGCCGGCGAGGGTCGTAGCAGAATAGTCCGCTATTATAGGTGCCGAGCCAGAGGCGGCCCATTGCATCCTGTTCGGCGCACCTTACGTCAGGATTTTTGGCATACCAGTGCTGGAGCACATTTTCCCAGTTTTTCCCGACATCCTTAGTGCGGAAAAAGCCATTTACATCTGAAATGTATATTGAAGAGTCCTTGGCCTGAAATATCGACCGCACACTAGTCCCTATCGGATTGGCTATGCGGGTGGGGCTTTGTGCGTTTTTCCGCCGCAGAAGAAGTCCGTCAGCAGTAGTTCCTATCCATAGATTTCCGCCGTTGTCTTCCAGTAGGGCTAAAACGTCTGATTTATTAAGCTTGATTGCTTCAGTTACTTTCTGAGTGTCGAAATTATATCGCAGCACTCCAATCCTCTCTTTTCCAAGCCACATTTCGTCGTTAGGGGCTTGGCTGATGGCATAGGTGGCAAAAGGAAAAGCCGGTTCGGTGATATTGCTCTCGCCAGGGATTATGTGAGAGAAATATGAATAATGGTTTATGGCCTTTATTCCTTCACCGTAAGTGCCGATCCACAGGTTGCCGTCCTTGTCGCTAAGCATTGAGTGTATGCCTTTGTGGGAGTAGTCGTAATTGTGAAAAACAGTGCTTATGCTGGCTCCGTCGCTGGCAAATAAATCGTTTGGCTTGAATTGTGTCAATAATTCATCGCATCCTACCCATAGCGTGCCGGCAGGATTCTCGCAAATTGAGAAAATGCTCTTTCCGGCGAAAACCTGCTGATTCACAGGCCTGGCCTCATTATTCTCTATATGATATAAATTGGTGTCAGTCCCTACCCAAATGTTTCCGCTTAGGTCCTGAAAAATTATTTTCACGAAATCATTTGGTGAAATTCCGCTTATTTGCCTGCATTCGTTTGTGTTTGGAGTGTAGATGAATAATCCGTTATAGCGTGTGCCTATCCAAAGCTGACGGTTGGAATCTTCGCACAGTGCCATGATTTTTGCAGTGCCATGTTGCCTTGCTATTGCGCTGATTGTGGAAAATGCGTCCTTCTTTTCATCGTATCTGAAAATGCCTTCTCCAAAAGTTCCAAGCCAAACGCTGCCGTTACTGCCGTTGGCAAGAACTGTAATGTCTTTCGATTTTAGTCCTTTTACTTTGCCATAGGCATGTATTTTATCGTCTTTCCAGCAATAAATGTTCAATGAGTCAGGAGTACCGAACCACACGTCACCATTGGGGCGTGGAAGAATGGTCTGCACGATATTGTTGGAAATATGGTTGGGGATGTTTTGGCTTTTTGTGTAATGTGTGTATTCCGACCCGTCGAAGCAGCATAGTCCGTGAGGCGTGCCTATCCATATCCTGCCCATATAGTCCTGCTGGATACTCATAATCTTATCACTCACCAGTCCGTCGTAGCTGGTGTAGTTGCGTATGGAGAAAGTCTGTGCCGTGAAATTCGGATAGAAGCACAGAGTGGCGCAAAATAATGCTAAAAGATAACGTCTCATAATAATGGTTTTGTCGGTAAGAGTTGACAATTAATGCTTTGGGGATAATGAACAAAAATGCTCCCCTTGATTTATTCTTTGTAAAGATAGTGTTTTTTTCAATAGGGGAAAGGTTTGGTTTTATGTTTTTTTTGTTTTGAAACGTGAATTAAAGAAATTGAAACGTCAAATAAAACTGTCAAAAATGTTGATATGGATTTTATGGATTTTTTTTATTGCGAAACGTGATTGATACTTTTTGAAACGTGGATTAAAGTGAAAATAAAATGCCTGAAATAAATTTGCATCAACTAAAACTTAATGACAGTGGAAAGAATATTCTTACATTATTATATATCCACTTTTAAGTCGCGTTGTT
Source organism: Muribaculaceae bacterium (assembly GCA_022484565.1). GTDB lineage: Bacteria > Bacteroidota > Bacteroidia > Bacteroidales > Muribaculaceae > JAKVKZ01. The sequence goes on along the minus strand of JAKVKZ010000005.1, from coordinate 54,800 downwards.
GATGTTCAAATAAATGTCCTAATATTTTTTGCGAATTCTAAACATTTAAAATAATATTTTATGAAACGAAAAATTACATTATTAATCTGTATGTTTGCAATAGCAGTCTTTGCTAATGCAACTGATGCGTATAATTACACATTTGAGGATGCTGCGCATACGCCAACAGTGCCTCAACGTTATTATGTGGCCGATAATTCTTACAAAGTTATTGATAATTCGGTTACCACAGGTATTGATAATTCATTGAAATGTTATACGTTTGAAACGCAAAGCGGCATTCCATCGTGGGGTGGTATTTATTTTACTTTGACGCAAACAACGACAACAGCAAGTATGCGTTATCTCTATTTAAAAGTACGTGCCGATGCATCGATGAGCTCAACGGTCACCAATAATTACTTCATGGTATCATTGTATAATGGGACAGAGTCAGGTGGAACAAATCCAGCATATATAAATTTAGACTTGAAGGCGACTCGAGCAACAATGATAGATCAAACATGGAAAGAATATTGTTATGAGATTCCCGTAGGAACAACGTTTGATTGCATACGTGTTGAGCCGCAATACCAAAGTGTCTTTTATGTTGATGACATTCGCTTAAGTGATGAGGGGATACCAAATTTGAAACCATTTATGATTGATTTTGAGCCATCAGGTAGTGGTAGCGGTTGGACAAATAATAGTGCCAACGGTAGTACGTACAGAGATGCGTTAACTAATGATCCTTTCCTTGCGGCATCGGGCAATGGCATGAGAATTTGGGTTCAACATGGAGCTTCTACTGATTTCAGTGGTGGCCGTTACACTGGAGTATATGGCTATACAACCGAAAGTACTCGATATCTTCACGTCCGCTATTTTTATAAGTCCACAGATAAGACTGTTTTAGCTTCAGAGCCTTTATGGGTGTTTACCGCAGATGGAGAAACACATTTCACAAGCTCGTCAAATGCCATGGGTCAGTGGAACGATGTGACTATAGATTTAGGAGTTGGAACATTGGTAAGTTATCTAACCTTCACAATGGAACATTGGTGGATTACTTTAGGCATTGACGACATAGTGCTCAACGGAGACCCTAATTCGCGCAATTTCACTTCTGCTTATCAATCAGTTTCGATTGAACCAATAGTTGGAGAAAGGGCTATAAGTTATGGTGGGGCAAAAGCAACATCATCCACCACATGGTTTAGTGAGCATTATAAACTCACATTCCCTGGAACACATATCACTTGGGCACTAAATATGCCATCAGATTACACGGTAGGTTATTCAACTACAATTAATGGAAGACCAATTACGGGTACAAGTGTTAACGGAGCCAACTCTCTTGATTTATACGGAATAAAAGGGCCGACGACAGCACAGATGACATTCACATATACGCCAACCGCAAGTAACACGACTGGTTCAGCGTTTACTGAAACTCAAAATGCTACTCTTGCATATTTTGGAAGCAGTGAAATAACTGATAATGGCGTGAATATTGGGACTATAGGAACAGTTCTTTATAAAAATGGTGAGGCAGTGGCATCAGTGCCAGCAACAGATAATAAGACAGGTGGGTATGTACCGAGCTACTATGCTCCAATGAAATCAACAAGCTCAAGTGACGATGCAACCTTTAGTGATTATAGCAATGATGTTACTCCTGTTTCCACTGATAATACTAAAAAACTGTCAATAATAAAAATATCGGATATGAAAGCCCAAAATATTTATCTGATGACTCCAAGCTTTTCGGAAGTTGCAGCATATGCACCTAAAGCCGGAGATAAATTAACATCTAATGTTTCTGTAAATTACGCTGTCGTTCCTCACTATTTAATGGTAACTACTGGTCCTTACACAAGCACAGAAATGGGAAATATTGTCGAAACCGTTAGTGGAACAATCAATACTCTTCAGGACAGTTGGACCGTAAGCAGTGCACCGGCACTTAATCTGGAAAGTGTTGGTAAGGCAAAAATAAAGGCTGTAAGCACAACTGCAGATGACTTATATACTAATGCAACTGATGTAGCCGTGACAAGCATAGCAGGTGCAACTGGCATAACGAATCATAAACTTGTAACCTTTGTAGCTAATGCCTTAACTCCAACAGGCATCGAAGGCGTTTCAGTCGATGCAGTATCTATCGTTGGCGGAGAAGGCATCATCAATATCACCGGTGCAAACAATGCAGTGGTCTATGACTTTATGGGCCGAATGATTAAGAGCGTAAATAATCAGAGCATAATTAATGTTCCTTCAGGACTGTATATCGTAAAAGCTGGTGGAAAAGTAAGTAAGGTGAAAGTTGACTAAATTTTTCGTTCACGTAAGTTAAGTATGAATGATAATGTCGGTATTTGAGAAAAGTTGATTTTTTAGATGGTTTTAGTTGATAATGGGCGAGGGCTGGATGCTGTGAAAGCATTCAGCCTTCTGTTTAGTAATGTGGATAAGAATATATATTATAATAGGTGTGAAGTTTAAATCTGAAATCAATGAAGTTGAATTTGTATGAATCAATAAGAAAAACGTATTGATTATATGGAATCCTGAAAATTATTTATGATTTTTTGTCATTGAAACGACATTTGGTGTTTTTGGAACATGAAATAAATCGAATTATTAGGAATCGGAATAAATTTGTAACAATTAAAACTATGAACTCGTGAAATGGTGATTATTACTTTTAACAGAATAACTATTACCGCGAACGATGTCGATTAGAATTCAAGTGTCATAAAATCGTGATTAATTAAATAATACAATCCGCATGGTTCTATCCAATATCCATGGATATTGGGATAGGATTATGCAAAATAATTTTAATTATGAATTTCAAATCATTATTAATTCCTCTGTTATTTACTTTCGGGACTGTATCTGCACAGACGTATCAAATTCATGTGGATCAGACGAATCAGGAGATTGACAACTTCGGAGCATCCGACTGTTGGACAATGTACAGATTCGGTAAATATGCCACCGAAGCAAATATCAACAAAGTAGCTGACTTGTTGTTCAGCAAAGATTTAGACGCTAACGGAAGGCCTAAAGGTATAGGCCTCTCCATGTGGCGCGTTAACTTTGGTGCCGGCAGCGATGACAACGTTTCTGGTAATTTCCGCGATGTGCGTGCCCGCACTCCATGCATCATGAAATCTGATGGCACTTACGACCTAAGTCTTACTGGAAAATGCGGTGGCCAATTCAACTTTCTGAAAAAAGCGAAAGAGCGTGGATGTGAGTACACCCTTGGTTTTGTGAATTCTCCGCCATATTTTATGACAATCACCGGCCAGACAAATGGAGGTACAACTTATAATAAAAAGCTAAATCTTGATAACAACGGCATACAGAATTTCACTGAATACCTTAGCGAAGTGCTTCGTCGCACCAAGGAAGAACATGGAGTGACATTCGATTATGTTGCGCCAGTCAACGAGCCTGAGTGGGACCATTCAACAGGTGAAGGAATGAATGCCACTAACAATGATGTAAAGAATATCTGCGTGGCACTCGACAGCAAATTGACATCGAAGAATATTACCACCAAAATCCTTATTCCGGAAGCCGGCAAAATACAATTACTTAATTCAAAGCCTTCGGGATATGGTAATTACTGGGAGAAAATAAAGAATTTATTTGGGAACAGCAGTTCCTCAGCTTATGTGGGGAATTTGTCAACTGTGGCACGCATTGCCACAGCTCATGGATATTGGAGCGCTGCAGCCAACACTTCTCAGCTTGTGGATTTGCGAACGCCACTTCCATCTGTGCTTAGCCAATACAATACAAAATACTGGGAGACCGAGTGGTGCATTGGCGATGAGTCGCTCGACAAGTATGTAAGAAACCAAAACACAGCCGACCTTTCCATCAATTATGGATTGATGATAGCGCGACTCATGCACTGTGACCTTTCTTTAGCCAATGCCTCGGCTTGGCAATGGTGGCTTGGGCTTACTGATATTCCTTACACCGATGGATTGCTCTATCTTAAGAAAAATGGCTCATTCGATGTGGCTCACCAGCTCACAAGCAGCACCACCGATGGTCCGATAGAGCCGAGTGAATATGCCAGAGTATATGGTGATGTGCAAGTGGTAGTGCCAAAGGCCTTTTGGTGCTTCGGCCAATATTCCCGTTGGATTCGCCCGGGTGCTCACCGCCTTACTGTAACCAGTTCCACTTCAGGTACAGTGGACAATATCACTGGCATGATGGTTTCGTCATATAAAAATACGGATGGTAAACTTGTATGCGTGATGCTGAATTATGGTGACAACGCAAATGTAGTGAATCTCACTCTTAGCGATGGAACGCAACATTCGTTCATCCCTTACATAACCACTGACAATCCTGACGATGGAATGCGTCCGCTTACCGCCATTAATACTGGTGACCAATTCAATATGCCGCCAAGGTCTATTGTGACTTTCGTGGAAACCACAAACGTTACTCCGGTAGCAGATAACTCTAACAATGCGTTTTACTACACATTTGAGGATGGAACTACAATTCCTACTACATCAATTGACAATTACGTGCAGTCGGGGACACTCCAAGTTGCCAGTAACGCCAGACCTGACGGCAACGACTACTCGCTGAAATGCCTCACGTTCCAAATGCAATCCGGCTTTAGCTGGTACAGTGGAATTAGAGTGAATGTGCCATCCACCACTACCACTTCTGCCATTCGCTATCTTTATATGAAGATACGCGCCGATAAAGTATTCAATACCAATTTCACAATCCAATTGTTTAATGGCGGAACAGAAGGGACTGTATATAGTCCAACAAAAGCAACAATGATGGATTCCATCTGGAATGAATATTGCTTTGCTATTCCATCTGGAGTAACATTCGATCAATTCCGTGTTGAGCCACGTTATGCCGGGAATTTCTATCTTGACGATATCCGCCTTTGCGATGTCGCTCCAGTAATCCCTAACTTAACTCCGTTCACCATTGATTTTGAACGTCCAAACAGTGGAGAAGGCTGGGCAAGCAATTATACTGGCAAGGGAGCCACTTATCGGTCGGACGTGAACGCTGACCCATACAATAAAGCTGCCGTACTCAACACCTCAGCAAAATGTATGAGAATTTGGATAGAGAATGGCGGATATTCTGAATATGGAGGTGCCCGCTACACAGGTGTGTATGGCTACACCACAGCCGCCACACGTTATCTGCATGTTCACTACTTCTATAATCCTAATGACACCACTGCCTATCAATCATTGCCTTTGTGGGTATTTACTGAAGACGGTGATAATATGCACGCAAGTTCCACAAATTCGAGGAAAAAGTGGAACGATGTTACAATTGATTTAGGTGTTGGCACTCTTGTGAAATTCTTAGGCTTCACGGTAAATGGCTGGTGGATAACAGCTGGCATTGATGATATTGTGCTTAACGGTGACCCAAATTCGCGAAATTTCTCTTCAGCTTATCAATCTGGTTCGGTTGAGCCAATAGTTGGAGAAAGGGCCATAGAATATGGAAGCAACAATAAGGCGACAGCCACCACTACATGGTTTGGCACCCACTATAGACTTACTTTCCCTGGAACTCATATTTCTTGGTCGCAGACAATGCCAACAGATTACGCTGTGGCTTATTCAACCACTATTAATGGACGAACCATTACCGGTGACTGTGCCGAAGGGTCAAATGCATTCGACCTTTATGGAATTAAGGGACAGACATCAGCTCCGATGACATTCACCTATACTCCTACTGCCAACAATATTAGCGGGTCAGTATTTACTGAAACAGCTACTGTACCTCTTACCTATTTTGGCAGCGGCGACATAACAGACAATGGTGTGAATATCGGGTCTATTGCCACGCAACTCTTCAATAATGGTCAAGCAGTGGCAGCTGTGTCGGCAACTGATGATAAGACAGGTGGCTATGTGCCAAGTTACTATGCTCCGATGAAATCAGCAAGCACAAGCGATGACGGAACTTTAAGTGATTATAACAACACTTCAATTGTTCCTGTCGCTGGCAGCAGAAGCATAATACGAGTATCAGATATGAAAGCCCAAAATATTTATCTGATGAACCCAAGTTTCTCAGATGTAGCCGCTACCACTACTCCTGGAGCGAAATTGTCAGCGAACGTTTCTGTAAATTATGCTGTTGTCCCTCACTATTTAATGGTAAAAACTGGCCCATACACAAGTTCGGAAATGGCAAGCATTGTCAAGTCTGAAGCTGGGACAATCAATACCCTTCAGGACAGCTGGAGCGTAAGTAGCGCACCGGCACTTACACTTGAAAGCGTAGGTAAGGCAAGAATAAAGACAGTGAGCACTACGGCTGATGACTTATATGATAATGCAACTGATGTAGCTGTGGCAAGCATAGGTTCGACTTCCTATTGGAATCATAAACTTGTAACATTTATAGCGAATGATCTAACGCCAACAGGCATTGAAGGCGTTTCAGCCAACATGGTAACTATCATTGGCGGAGAAGGTTTCATCAGTGTTACGGGTGCTAATGATGCAGTAGTTTATGATTTCACTGGCCGAATGATTGTGAATGTGCATAATCAGGGTGTTATCAATGTTCCTTCAGGATTATATATAGTAAAAGCTGGTGGAAAAATAAGTAAGGTGAAGGTTGACTAAATATTTTGTGACTTTGATTAATATGATTATTTAAAATGGCAGATTTTTATTAATAGTTTTAGTTGATAATTGGAGAAGGCTGGATGCTGTGATAGTATTCAGCCTTTCGTTTTCTGACGATAATAAGAGCAAAAGCAAAATCAAGAATGGATTGCGGCGTGGAATTGTACATTTTTTGTAATTTCTTGCTGTTGAAACGACATTTGGTGTTTTTGGAACGTGAAATAAAGTACAAGATGGAAAATTGGAATATATTTGCATCAACATTAAAACTTATAATGACATGAAAAGAAAAATTACTTTATTAATTAGCCTGCTTGCATTGGCAATAAGTGCCGGTGCAACCAATGCTTATCTTTACGATTTTGAATCGGACGCTACAAGTCCGTTAGGCTTTTTAACCGGCGGATGGACTGTCACCGAAAGTGTAAAGGCCACAGACAATCCAGTGACTGATGGAATTAATGCTTCTGCCACTTGCTTCACTTTCGAGGCACAGGACGGAATAGAATGGTGGGGCGGTCCTCTGCTTACCGTAAAGCAAGAAACCACAACATCAACTATGCGCTTCCTTTATTTTAAGGTGCTTGCTGAAGATGATGTGAAAACAAATTTTCAGGTCGGCTTGTTCAATGGCAAGGACACTGTAGGTAATCCTGTGGAATTGGGCATTTATCTTAATGCCACTCGTTCCACAATGCTCGGCAAGACTTGGCAGGAATATTGCTATATGGTTCCTGAGGGCACAACTTTCGACTGTATCCGTTTGCAACCACGTCATTGGGGCACTTATTACATTGATGACGTACGCTTGAGTGATGAGGGACCTTCGATTCCTGATTTGAAGCCTTTCTCTCTCGATTTTGAGAATCCTTCACACAACGACTCCATAAACTGGATTAACAATTCCACATTAGGTAATGGGGCAACCTATATTGCTACAGTGAATGACGACCCTTACAATAAAGCCACTATCATGAACAATTCCAACTATTGCGTCAGAATTTGGATACAGAATGGCGGTTGGTCGGATTACGACGGCGGTCGCTACACTGGAGTGTATGGTTACACAACCGAGAAGGCTCGCTATCTGCACGTTCGTTATTTCTTCCTTTCCAATGAGGACCATCCAGCTCAATACAATTTGCCACTATGCGTGTTCACTGAGGACCGCGACAGTTGCTACGAGAGTATGACGAAACTGCGTAAACAGTGGAATGATGTGACGATTGATTTAGGCGTTGGAACGTTAGTTAAATATTTGGCTTTCAATGTCAACGACTATTGGGTGACAATGGGAATTGATGATGTTCAGCTTGACGGCAATCCAACTCAACGTGAAGACCTAAGTGGTGTGGCTTCTGTGCAAGGAAGCAGCAATGTGAAGATATATGCTGCAAACGGCACTCTGCGCCTTGTCGGAATCACTGAGCCAAGTTACGTTCAGGTATATGGAATCACTGGTATGCTTAATACTTCTAAGACTTTAACAGCTGATTCTGAAATCTCCCTCCAACCAGGAATTTATGTAGTTAAGGTTCGCACTGCTAATAATGTCCAAGTACAGAAAGTAGTAGTTCGATAGTTTTTTGTGAAACTCTTATTCTTATCCCACTTATATCCGTAGTGGAATAGTGGGATAGGAATATTTGGACCATTTTGCATAACTAAACCGCATTTTTCCAGAATTTAAGATATTAACATTAAACCATTTTTTAAAACAGTACGTTTATGAAATTAAAAATTGCATTTTTATCTTTATCACTTGCAGCAGCTATCTGCGCTAATGCGACAGATACCTATAGCTACACTTTTGAAGATTCAGTGAACACCCCTGCTACTTCTATTGCAGGATGGGTCACTGACGGTACCCTTAACGTTGTTGCCAATACCGTAACTAATGGTATTAACAGTTCAGCAAAATGTATTACATTTAACGCGCAAAACGGGATTGAATGGTGGGGCGGAATTTATGTGAATCTGCCTTCAGTTACTTTGGCTGACACAAGTTTCGTTTATTTGAAAGTTCGCGCCGAGAGTAAATTCAACACAAATTTTGAATTGAGAATTTTCAACGGCAGTTCAGAACTGTTCTCTGTAGGGGCTATTCCTGCTGCAATGCTCGACACAGCATGGCAAGAATTATGCTATAAGATTCCTGCAGGTACAACTTTCGATAAAATCAGGATTCAGCCACGCCATGACGGCAATTTCTATATCGACGACATCCGCTTGAGCAATGTCGGCCCTACAATTCCGGATTTAAAGCCGTTCACTATGGATTTTGAAGCTGAAGGCAGCGACGCTAATTGGACCAGCAACTTTACTGGCAAGGGCGCGACATATCGTTCTGATGTGGACGCTACTCCTTACAATGGCGCAACAGTTCTGAATACTTCTGCAAAGTGCATGCGCGTGTGGATTGAAAATGGTGGATATTCCGAATATGGCGGTGGCCGTTACACGGGTGTGTATGGATACACCACGCCAAGCGCTCGCTATCTCCATGTACGCTATTACTATAATCCTAATGACACCTCAGCTTACAAATCATTGCCTTTGTGGGTATTTACAGAGGACGGCGACAACAAATTTGAGAGCACTACAAACTCAAAGAACACTTGGAATGATGTTACAATCGACTTAGGTGTGGGTACACTTGTGAAATATTTAGGCTTCACTGTGAATGGCTGGTGGATTACAGCTGGTCTTGATGATATTCAGCTTGACGGAAATCCTACACAGCGCGACAAATTGACCGGCGTTCCGACAGTAAAGGGTGTAAACGCTAAGATATTTGCCAGCAATGGAGCTTTGCAGTTGGTAGGTGTTACATCTCCTTGCATGCTTCAGGTTTATGGAATGACTGGTGTTCAATATTTGTCACAGAGAGTCATTACTGATACCACAACTCCATTACAATCTGGAATTTACATTGTTAAGGTTAATGGCGTAAATGGCACTCAAGTACAAAAAGTCGTTATTAAATAAATAAATTATAAACATCATATTCTTATCCTGAAACTTTGCCATTTTTTTGTGACGAAGCCATAGGGATAAGAATATGTTTTAAGAAACATAAATTATGAATAGAAGATCCATCTTTTCAAAGACTTGGAAACTTATTCTTGTAATATTCCTCTTTTTTTCTGTCCCATTGGCGGTATTTGCTGACAAGCCATCAACACGGACAATAAGTGGACAGGTGGTTTCACAGACCACTAAAGAGCCACTGATTGGCGCTGTGGTGATAGTGCCCGGAACATCGACAGGAACAAACACCGATGTGGATGGAAACTATAAAATTGAGGTGCCGACAACTGCTAAAGCATTGAAGTTCTCATATCTTGGAATGACAGCGCAGACCATCGAGATTACCGAAGCAAATATGAGCAAATTGAAGCTCGTGGAACTGAGCGATGAGTCTAAAAAAATATCAGAAGTCGTAGTAGTTGGTTTCGGTACTCAAAAGAAGGAAAGCATAATCGGTTCAATCCAAGTGCTAAAAGGAAGTGATTTGACGGTACCGTCAAGTTCCCTCACCACTGCATTCGCAGGAAAGATAGCAGGTGTGATTGCCGTACAGCGCTCTGGCGAGCCTGGAGCTGACGGAGCCAGTTTCTGGATTCGCGGTATATCCACATTTGCCGGGCCTACAAGCCCGTTGATAGTAATGGACGGAGTTGAAATTTCGGCTGCCGACCTCAATGCCATTGCACCTGAATCAATCGAGAGTTTCTCTATTTTGAAGGATGCCACTGCCACCGCACTTTATGGTGCCAAAGGTGCCAACGGTGTAATGGTTGTCACTACAAAAAATGGTCAAGATTTAGGTAAGCCACGTGTGAATGCACGATTCGAATATTTTATCTCGCAACCTAACAAGTTACCTTCATTCGTGAATGGTGCCAACTATATGCGCCTTTACAACGAAGCTACGTTGGGGCGCAACCCTGAAGCTACTGTACCTTATTCCGATGAGCAAATCAATGCCACCGAGCAGCACTTGAATCAATATATTTATCCTGATGTGGACTGGTACGGCTTGCTGTTCAAGAATGCTTCACATAACTTCTCAGCTAATCTAAATGTAACTGGTGGTTCAAAGAAAGTTGATTATTTCGTTAATGCCAGTTTCTTCAATGAAACGGGTATGTATAGAGATTACCCTCAAAGCCAATTCAATTCAAACAACATTCACCAGCAACGTTATTCATTCCAGAACAACATCAATGCAAAGCTGACTGAGACCACTAAGATAGGTCTTCACATCATGACACAAATCCGTGATGCAGATGGTCCTGGTGAATCCAGTAATTTATTGTTCAACAAGGCAATGCAGGCCGATCCTATAGATTTTCCGGCATTATTCCCGACTCCTGAAGGCTCTAAGCATATCTATTATGGCAATAAGAGCAGCGTAGGTGTGGGCAACCCATTGGCATTGCTGCTGAGCAAGCAAAAAAATGAATTTGAGACGAATATGCTCTCTTCATTCAATATTGAACAAAAACTTGACTTTATCACTCCTGGGCTGTCAGCCAGAGGCTTGATTTCATTTCAATTCTGGTCGAAAAAAGCAAGCACCTATGGTAGCAATCCATTCTTCTATGAGCTTACATCCTACGATCCTACCACTTATGATTACACAATCAACCAGATGCAGGTGGGCGAGGAGTCAGTGAGCGTGAAAGATGTGTCCCATTGGACAAACAATACTATAAACATTCAAGCAGCAGTCGATTACAATCGCACATTCAATAATGACCATGATGTTTCGGCTATGCTCCTGTATCATCAACGTGAATTCCGTCAGCCTTCATGGGATTTCTACGGAAACCTCGCATATCGTGAGCAAGGTCTTGCCGGACGTTTCACTTACAACTACAAGACCCGCTATTTCGCTGAATTCAACTTCGGTTACAACGGCAGCGAAAACTTCAAGAAGGGACACCGCTTTGGCTTCTTCCCATCAGTTGCAGTTGGATACCTGATTTCCAATGAAGACTTCTTCACGAAGTTCAGGCACGTAGTAAGCTTGCTTAAAATCAGAGGTTCTTACGGATTAGTAGGAAATTCATTCACCGACCCACGTTTCCCTTACATCACATCAGTTAATCTGAATGATGGCAACCGTGGCTATACATTTGGCGAACAATGGAACAACACGCTCTATGGCTACAGCATTTCCAAATATGGCGAGGAAGACGCAAAGTGGGAAACTGGTAAGAAAATAAATGGCGGTATTGAAATCGGATTATTCAACGAATTGACTCTTATAACTGATATTTTCAAGGAAACACGTAGCGGAATCTTCATGCAGCGCCGTGTGGTTCCAACCACAGTTGGTATAGGTAGCGCACTTCCGTACGCTAATATCGGTAAAGTCTCTAATCATGGTGTGGATATGTCGCTTGAGTTCAACCACGCCTTCAAGCCCGACTTTATCTTGTCGATAAAAGGAACATTCACTTATGCAGCCAATAAGCTTTTGGACCGTGATGAACCGGCACAGATATATAGTTATCAGTCGGAAATAGGTCATCCGTTGAATTCCACCTTCGGATATGTAGCCGAGGGGCTATATACTGCGCAAGATATCGAGGATATCAAGGCAGGCAAATTAGCTAGACCAACTTTTGAATCTAATGTGATGGCCGGCGACATCAAGTACAAGGACCTCAACGGCGACAACGTGATTGATGGCTTCGACCGCACATTCATTGGCAAGCCAACCGTTCCTGAAATCGTGTATGGTATAGGTGCTTCAGTCAAATATAAAAAATTTGATGCCTCAATATTTTTCCAGGGAGTTGCCAATACTTCAATCCAAATGTCGGGAATGCACCCATTCGGAACTTACAGATTCCAAGTGTATGACTTTATTGCCAAGAGCCACTGGAGCGATGCCAATCCTGATCCAAACGCTGCTTATCCACGTCTCACGGCAAGTGACAACCAGCACAACACCCAGACGTCAACCTTCTGGTCGAAAGATGGCTCTTTCGTGCGTCTGAAGAATGCAGAGGTTGGTTATACCATCAAGCAGTTCAGAGTATATGTGAGCGGAACCAATTTATTGACTTTCTCGAAATTCAAATATTGGGATCCTGAAGTAGGCAACTATGGAATCGCGTATCCAACACTGCGGGTGTTCAATTTCGGAGTTCAATTAAACTTCAACTAAATGTACAAAACAAAAACAAAGATAGAAATGAAAAATATATTTTTCAAAGTTGCAGTCCTCTCTCTTCTATTCTGCAGTTCTTGTAGTTACCTCGACATCGTGCCGCCAAATATTTCCACTATCGACGATGCGTTTCAGAATGAAACGGAAGCTCAAAAATCTCTTTATGGAGTGTATTCCTATATGCCGAATTTCTCACATTGCAGAAATAATATCGACTGGGTTTCCTCCGATGAGTTTGTGCACAACGGTGACAACTACTGGTTCCCGGCTGTAAATATCTACACTGGTGAAAACAGCGCCACACAGCCGACTGCCAATTTCTGGTCGCACTTCTATATGTGGAGAATAAATTATCCGATGTACGAGGGTATCCGTTCGGCTTACTTGTTCTTACAGAAAGTTGACGGAGTGCCCGGATTGTCGGATGAAAAGAAGAAGGAATGGAAAGCTGAAGCTAATTTCCTTATTGCTTTCTATCACTATACTCTCTTGAAGTACTACGGACCAATCGTGATAGTGGATAAATATATTCCGCTGACTACTTCACAGGATGAAATGATGCAGTCGCGTTCTACTTACGATGAATGTGTTGACTGGATTGCCAAGAAATTCGACGAGGCTATTCCCGATTTGCCTACTACCGTGGCTTCGGCCGACTATGGCAAGCCAACCAAGGCAGCAGCTCTCGCCATCAAATCGCGTATGTTGCTTTATGCCGCAAGTCCGCTTTTCAATGGTAATACGGAATTCTATGCTGATTTCAAGGGCAAAGACGGAACGAACCTGATTTCACAGACCTACGATAAGGAAAAATGGAAAAAGGCGCTTGATGCTGCCCAAACGGCTATTGATGCTGCAACGGCTGCCGGCTGCGCCCTCTATGATTATCCTAAGAGTTCCAGTTCCACCGACGCTTTCCAGCATGCTGTGGACAATGCCCGCTACACTATGGTTGACCCGTGGAACAAGGAACTTATTTGGGGCTATTCAGGATGGAATGAAAATCAGTATCAGGAGAATTCGTTCCAATGCCTTGCTGCTCCGCGAATTGCAAGTGGTGGACTGCCTTACGAACTGTATGCTCCGACGCTTAGCGTGGCATCAATGTACTACACCGACAAGGGACTTCCAATTGATGCTGATCCTGATTTCGACTATGCCAACCGCTTTACAACTTTCACTGAAGTTGACGGTGAAATGGTGGCTAACTTCAATCTGCATCGTGAGCCACGTTATTATGCCTGCATTGGCTACGACCGTGGATATTACGAAATAAACAATACCAAAATCCGCCTCAAAATGCGCTATAAGGAGCAGCACGGAAAGCCTCAGAACTCCGTAAACTTCAGCGTGTCAGGATTTTTGGTAAAGAAAGGTGTGCATCCGCAGACGGTGTTTGAAAGTCAGGATAAACGTACTGTCAAGACTTATCCGTTCCCGATTATCCGTCTCTCAGAACTTTATCTCAATTATATGGAAGCGTATGTTGAGTATTATGGTAAACTCGATGGACAGGCACTTACCTATCTTGACATGATTCGTAAGAAAAATGGTCTTCCAACTTGGGAGAGCGTGAAAGGTCTTGCCACACGCACAATCACCGACCTTGAGACCGTTCGTACCGAGCGCCTTGTGGAACTTGCCTTTGAGGGACACCATTTCCAAGATTACAGAAGGTGGTGCTTGGGTGATAAGTATCTCAATGGAAAGACTACAAATCTTGATATTAACCAGACAACATATCAAAAATTCTGGAGAACTATTAAGTCGAACGAGAAATACGACCGTATTTTCCGCACTCCGCAGGACTACTTGCAGCCAATCTATGTGGAAGATATAAAAATCAACCCTAATTTGGTTCAGAACCCTGGGTATTAATTCCGACAATAATGAAGCTTAGATTCTTATTTATTCCCTTAATATTCTCCCTCGGGACTATATCGGCTGAGACGACTTATCTTATTCATATAGATCAGCCTCAGCAGGAAATAGATAACTTCGGGGCATCCGACTGCTGGACTATGTACCGCTTCGGCAAGTATGCTACAGAAGACAATGTCAATAAAGTTGCCGATTTGCTGTTCAGCAAAGATTTCGACGCCAATGGAAAGCCCCTCGGTATCGGGCTTTCCTTGTGGCGTATGGTTTTCGGCGGAGGTAGCGATGATAACGCTTTTGGCGCATACCGCGATGTGCGCGGGCGCCTTCCGTGCATCATGAAGAAGGACGGGACGTATGATTTGAGTCTTGACGGGAAATGTGGCGGACAATTCAATATGCTAAAGAAAGCCAAGGAACGCGGATGCGAGTACACGCTCGGATTTGTGAACTCGCCGCCTTATTCCATGACGCGCAACGGGGAAACGACAGGCAACAATAATCCTGAGTACAGCACAAAACTCAACCTTGACTCGGCGGGAATAGAAAATTTCGCTGAATATCTCAGCGAGGTGGCACGTCGTACCAAAGAAGAGCATGGCGTGACTTTTGACTATGTTGACCCGGTCAACGAGCCTGAATATACCGCCAATATGGGCGAGAACATGAACGCTACTAACTACGATATCAAGAAAATATGCGAAGCTCTCGACAAGCGTTTGATTGCCAAAAACCTTTCAACAAAAATTCTAATTCCTGAAGCAGGTACCATAGTTTTCCTTAATCAAGACCCTGATATGGGGTCGAATTACAATAAGTACTTGTACGGCTCAAAAATCAAAAATTTCTTTGGTGATAACAGTTCATCGGCTTATGTTGGCGGTTTATCCACTGTGCCCCGTGTCATTGCAGCTCATTCTTATTGGACGGTTGATGTTAGTGGCCCGCTTGTGAACTTGCGGAAACCTCTACCGGCCTTGCTGAAACAATACAACACTAAGTATTGGCAAACAGAATTTTGTATTGGTCCTGAACTACTCGACGAGTTTATTACTAACCAGAATACTGCTGACCTCACCATTAATTATGGACTGGCAATAGCACGCATCATGCACTGTGACCTTTCTGTGGCCAACGCATCGGCTTGGCATTGGTGGCTTGGACTTACTGATGTCCCTTACACTGATGGCTTACTCTTTTTGCGGCGCAATAACTCATTCGACATCATTTCACAACTCTCAAGTTCTTCTACGGGGACTGTATCGAAAAGCAAATATTCTGAAGTTTATCAAGAAGTTGAGGTTGTAGTACCAAAAGCCCTGTGGTGCTTCGGCCAATATTCCCGTTGGATTCGTCCGGGAGCACATCGTCTGACGGTTACCAATTGGCAGGGTGTGGACAATCTCAAGGGCATGATGGTATCTTCCTATCAAAATAAAGATGGACAGCTCGTGTGCGTAATGATTAATTACGGCACAAATGCAGTCAGTCTGAATGACTCTATCAGCGATGGCTCAAAGCATACGTTCATTCCATATATCACATCCTCTGATGCAGCCGACAAGATGCGCCCTATGACTGAAATAGAGACTGGTGGTCAATTCACCATGCCTGCAAGAAGTATTGTGACTTTTGTGGAAAAGTCAGCCTCTGGAGTATCATCTCCTTTGGCGGAGAGATCAAAGTTGTCATGGCATCTTAATGGCAACGAGGTTACTTTGCAAGATGTCGTCGGTTCGCAGATTTACGTTTACAACAGCGCAGGAATGTTACTTAAGACTCTCCCTGCACGTGACGATGTGACTTCATTTCAGCTCAATCAAGGGATAAATATCGTCGTGGTGAGAAACGGCGGTGGAGTAATGGGGCACTTTATAGTTTCCTGCAAATGATTATTTTGACGTTAAATTATTGAATATACATATTTATCATAAATGAAATTAAAATTCTTATTCATTCCAGTTTTATTCTCCTTCGGGACAATATCAGCTCAGACGACTTATCTTATCCATATAGATCAGCCTCAGCAGGAGATTGACAATTTCGGAGCATCCGATTGTTGGACAATGTACCGTTTTGGCAAATATGCCACTGAAGACAATGTCAACAAAGTTGCCGACTTACTGTTCAGCAAGGATTTCGATGCCAACGGTAAGCCACTCGGTATCGGACTATCTTTGTGGCGTATGAACTTCGGCGCAGGCAGCGACGATAACGCTTTTGGTGCTTACCGTGATGTGCGCGGGCGCACTCCGTGCATCATGAAGAAGGACGGAACTTACGATTTGAGCCTTACCGGAAAGTGCGGCGGCCAGTTCAATATGCTCAAGAAGGCTAAGGAACGTGGATGTGAGTACACTCTCGGATTTGTGAATTCACCGCCTTATTTCATGACGCGCAACGGTGAGACAACTGGCAACAACAATACGGAATACAGCACCAAGCTCAATCTTGACGACAACGGAATACAGAATTTCGCCGAATATCTCAGCGAAGTGCTGCGTCGCACCAAGGAGGAGCATGGAGTGACTTTCGATTATGTTGCCCCCGTTAACGAGCCGGAGTGGACCGCCAATATGGGCGAGAACATGAACGCTACCAATTACGACATAAAGAAAATTTGTGTTGCTCTAAACTCGCGTCTGCTTGCCAAGAGCATTTCAACGAAAATTCTTATTCCTGAATCAGGACAGATACAGATTCTCTATAAAGACCGGGATATGGATTCACCGTATAATAAATACGACTACGGGTCGAAAATCCAGAATTTTTTCGGCAACACAAGTTCATCGGCTTACGTAGGCGATTTGCCGACTGTGGCCCGTATTGCCACGGCTCATGGATATTGGAGCACTTACCTTGATGGCCCTATGGTGAATTACCGCACGCCAATGCCTGCCGTATTGAAGCAGTACAACACCAAATATTGGGAAACAGAGTGGTGCATCGGTGGCGAATCTCTCGACGAGTTCATCACTAATCAGAATACTGCTGACCTCACCATTAATTATGGCTTGGCAATAGCCCGGCTTATGCACTGCGACCTTTCTCTCGCCAACGCTTCAGCTTGGCATTGGTGGCTGGCTCTTACCGATGTCCCTTACACCGACGGATTGCTTTATTTGCGGCGTAATGGCTCGTACAACGTGGCTTATCAGCTGTCGAGCAGTTCCACTGGCTCTGTGTCGTCAAGTATGTATTCCACCGTTTATCAGGAGGCGGAAGTGGTTGTGCCAAAAGCTTTATGGTGTTTTGGACAATATTCCAGATGGATTCGCCCGGGGGCACACCGTTTGACGGTTACCAATTGGCAGGGCGTGGACAACATAAAAGGCATGATGGTATCTTCCTATCAAAACAAGGATGGGAAGCTTGTGTGCGTAATGCTCAATTACGGCACCAGCTCAGTCAGCCTGAATCTTGCCATCAGTGATGGCTCAAAGCATACGTTCATTCCATATATCACCTCATCCGATGCTGCTGACAAGATGCGTCCAATGACTGAAATAGAGACAGGTGCTCAATTCACCATGCCTGCAAGGAGCATCGTTACATTCGTGGAAAAATCAGCCTCAGGAGTTTCATCTCCTGTGGCTGAAAAGTCCACCATTTCATGGCATCAGAATGGTGATGAAGTGACTGTACAAGACGTAGCTGGCTCG
Organism: Muribaculaceae bacterium; assembly: GCA_022484565.1. GTDB lineage: Bacteria > Bacteroidota > Bacteroidia > Bacteroidales > Muribaculaceae > JAKVKZ01. The sequence continues at coordinate 36,426 of JAKVKZ010000005.1, read as the reverse complement.
CAGATTTACGTGTATAACACTGCTGGAATGCTGCTCGGCACTGTCACTGCCCGCGATGATGAGGCATCAGTGCGGTTGCATCAGGGTATGAATATTGTAGTAGTGAGAAATGGCAATGGAGTAATAGGTCATTTTATTATTAACCATAAATAAATTTTTAGCGTGAAATCCTTCAACACTAAATTCGTTGCATCTGTCTCGTTTATCGCGTTGTTGCTCTGCTGCCAAGGCACGCAGGCACTTGGCGCGAAGCGGATAAATACTCCCATGATGGGCTGGAGTTCGTGGAACAGTTTCCGGATCAACATCAATGAATCGCTGATTACCAGTGTCGCTGATTCAATGGTGGCCAAGGGGCTGTTTGCCGCAGGCTATAACTATGTGAATATCGACGACGGCTTTTTTGGTGGCCGCGACAGCGACGGCCGGCTGTTTTGGAACTCTAATTTTCCTAACGGTCTGGCACCTATTGTGCAGCATGTCCACCGGTTAGGAATGAAAGCCGGAATCTATTCCGATGCTGGCGATGACTTGTGCAGCGTCACTTGGGACAATAATCCCAGTGGGCGCGGTGTGGGCTTGTGGCAGCACGAGAATGCCGATTTCCATCAGTTTTTCGATGAATTGGGCTTCGACTTCATCAAAGTGGACTTCTGCGGCGGTCTTAATATAAAGAAGAGTGACAAAGAACTTTACACTAATATCTATCGCCATCTCCGCGACCGCAAGCGGCAGGACATCCGCTTCAATATATGCCGTTGGCAATTTCCAGGCACTTGGGCAGTCGGTTTAGCCGATTCTTGGCGCATCGACGGTGACATCACTCCCGATTACAAAAAAATTGATGCTCTTATCCTTAAGAACCTTTATTTAGGAGCGTATGCCTCGCTTGGACATTACAACGACATGGACATGCTCGAAATGGGTCGCGGTATGAATGTTGACGAGGAAAAAACACATTTCGGAATGTGGTGCATTATGTCATCTCCATTGATGATTGGCTGTGATGTGCGCTCTATCTCCGATTCTACGTTGGACTTGCTGCTTAACAAAGAAGTGATTGCTCTCAATCAGGACCCTCTCGGATTGCAGGCGCAAGTCGTGAGGCAGACCGATGATGTCATTGTCTTGGCGAAGGACCTCAAAAAAATGTATTCTAATATGCGCGCCGTCGCCGTCTATAACCGTTCAGAGAAGCCTCAGCGTGTGTTCTGCCCCTTTGCCGACTTCCTCTTGGATGGGAAAGTTCAAGTCCGTGATTTATGGCAGCATTGCTCTGTGCCAGCGTCAGCCGAAGGCTTTTATGCTGATGTGCCGCGTCATGGATGCGCGTTGTTCACTCTCAAGGGTGGCAAAAGGCTCGATGCCACCGTTTATGAGGCCGAGCAGTCATTTCTTAACGACTACAATCCCGATTCTCCGCAAAGTGCCGCAGTGTTCGCTTATAAAGATGCTTCAAATGGTCATGTCGTGAAGAGTTTGGGAGGTAATGCGTCCAACTGGTGCAGATTCCCTGCAATACATGTTGCTCATGCCGGCGATTACGTGTTGCGTCTCTCTGGATTTAATGATGAGGCAGCTACACTCAATTTGTCATTAAATAAGTCAATTAGTGAATTGCAGATAGCTAAGCAGTCCAAATATGCGCCGTTTGAAAAAGAAATAAAAGTTACGCTGAAAAAAGGTGACAACATATTGGTAATTTTAGCAACTCATGGAAAAAGCCCTGATGTGGACAAAATAGATATTAGTCCATTATATCATTAACAAATAGAAAAAGGACAAATATTTCTCAATGAAGAATCAGAATAAAATGAAAAATTTCAGATTAATCTTATTACTATTACTCCTTTCGGCAGTCGGCAGGGGAATGGCACAGGCCTCGTTCGGGCAGCCTGTGAATTTCGACAATGGCTGGCGATTCATTCTCGCCGATGACCAAAGTTTTAAAAACGCTGCAACCGATGACAGCAAATGGCGGAAACTTGACCTGCCCCATGACTGGTCAGTCGAAGGACGTCTGTCGCCCTCGCTGGCAAGCTGCACAGGCTATCTGCCGGGCGGGATAGGTTGGTACAGGAAGCATTTCACAGTTAATGACGGTTTCAGCCACCATTACATCTATTTTGAAGGCGTGTATAACCGCAGCGAGGTGTACCTAAACGGAAAACTGCTGGGTAAGCGCCCCAACGGATTCATCTCGTTCATGTACGACATCACGCCCTATCTGCAACCTGGTGACAACGTGATTGCCGTGCGAGTTGACCACAGCAAATATGCCGATTCTCGGTGGTACACTGGCTCAGGAATCTACCGCGACGTGTACCTGATAGGTGCTGGCGACACACATTTCGCCCAGTGGGGAATAGGCTGGAAAGCCGAGAAAATCAGCGACAGAGAAGCCACAATCCATGTTGACATGGCGATAGAGTCAACTGCCGCAGCTAAAGGCAAGATGGAAGTGAAATCCACGCTGCTGGACGCATCCGGCAAGGAAGTGGCGACTGCATCGCAAAGTGTGCATCAGTCAGCCGGCAAGCTGTCGGCATCGGTCAATCTTAAAGTTGCCCATCCCAAACGCTGGAACTTGGATTCACCTTGCTTATATACACTCAAAAATGTGCTGACAGTAGGCGGCAAACAGGTTGACAGCTACAATACCCGTGTTGGCATTCGCACACTCACCTTCAATGCAGACAATGGATTCGCGCTGAACGGAAAATGGATGAAAGTTAAGGGAGTGTGCCTGCACCACGATGCAGGAGTGCTCGGAGCAGTAGTTCCAGCCGATGTGTGGCGCAGAAGGCTCACCAACCTCAAGAGTATAGGTGTAAACGCCATCCGCATGAGCCACAACCCACAAGCCCCTGCAGTGTATGACCTGTGCGACGAACTCGGACTGCTCGTGATGGACGAGGCCTCCGACGAATGGGAATTTCCAAAGCGCAAATGGATAGAGGGCTGGAATGTGGGCACACCCGGATTTGAAGGCTCTTACGACTTCTTCAACGAATGGATTGACCGTGATGTGGCTGATATGGTAAAGCGCGACCGCAACCACGCGTCAGTGTTCCTTTGGAGCATCGGCAATGAGGTTGATTATCCAAACGACCCGTATTCACACCCGATACTTGACAGCGTCAGCATCAAACAGCAGAACTTCGGCGGCTACAATCCAAAGGCGCCGAGCGCAATGCGGATAGGAGAGATAGCAAAACGTCTGTCGGCCATAGTCCGCGGCATCGACACATCGCGTCCTACCACCGGCGCGTTGGCAGGCGTAGTGATGTCGAACCAGACGGCATATCCCACGGCTGTTGACGTGGTTGGTTACAACTATACAGAGAGCCGCTTCGACCTCGACCATGCGACATATCCGAAACGTATAATCTACAGCAGCGAGACCACCCCCGACATCAATGCGTGGTATGCCGTGCGTGACCGCAAATTCATATTCGGGCAGTTCATTTGGACAGGCACCGACTATCTCGGCGAATCAGGCAGATGGCCATCGCGTGGACTTAACACCGGTCTGCTCGATTTCGGCAGCTTCCCCAAGCCCCGTGGCTACTTCCGCGCCTCACTTTGGTGCGATAAACCGATGACTTACATCGGAACATACCCCGCTAACGACTGGGTAATAAAGCACAATGACCTGTCGATTGACGCATGGGACATCTGGAACTATGACGACAGCGAGATGATTCGGGTGGTTTGCTACACCAATTCCCCACAGGCCCGCCTGTTGCTCAACGGCAAAGAAGTGGGCGCAATGAAGGCATACGACAAGAAAAGCGGAATAATCAGCTGGGACATTCCTTATTCGCAAGGGGAACTTACCGCCCAGGGATGCGACAAGGACGGAAAAGTTATGTCGGAATATACCATAAAGAGTTCCGGCAGGCCCTATGCCCTGAAAGTCAGCGTGGACAAAAATGAGATATCGAAGGATAGGGCAGTTGCGCACATCATCATTAACGTGGTTGATGAGAACGGCACAATCGTGAAATTGGGTGACAACGATATAACCTGCGTAGTCGATGGCCAGGCGAAGTTGCTCGGACTTGAAGGCTCCGACAACACAGACATGGGCGACTACACCGACAATGTACAGCGAGCCTATCACGGACGTTTGCTTGCCTACATCCAGTCGAATGGTCAGGCTGGCATGGTGAAGGTAAAATTCACTTCGCCGTTGCTGAAGGGTGCTGAAGTGAGCATCAACATTAAATAAAATATAACACAACATTATATAATCGTAAGGTGAAAAAGATGACATAGGTTGGCTTAACGAGTTTAAGCAGAAGTTTTTTTAAGGTCAAAATAAGTGAGACTGCCTGACGTTGTGATAATGTCAGGCAGTTTTTGCTCATTACGCATTATGAATGAACTGGTTGAGACTACGCAAAGAATTATTGCACATTTTCTAAAAGAGCATGAATTATTCGAATTTTCATGAATTTGGAACATTTTATAAATTATTTGGAGCAGGATATAAAGTGTGAGTTGAATTGATAAGCTACTTTTGTGGTAGATAAAGATTACCTAAAACTAAAAATGAAGAATTCTGCTATTATGCGGTTGCGACCGAATTATTATTGAGAGTTCAATAAGCATGGGTTTGTGAGAGGAATTTATCTTATTGCAATTTGTAATTACACATTATTATAATAAGTTAAGAGTTCGCTCGCAGTGTAAGATTATCCATCAAAATAGTGTTATTGTCCATTTTTTAAAAGTCAGGGTAAGCGTATTTTTGTATAGTTAAACTTTAAATAGTAAACGTAAGTATTACCTTTAAACATTAAACAAATGAAAGCTAAAAATTACTTATTATTTGCATTGTTGGCGGCAACGTCGATAAGTGTAAATGGTGTAAACCAGACTGTTGCTTCCATCACACCAGACGGAGTAACGGTAACTTCGAAAGAAGGAGCGTCACTAAACAATGACAAAAGACTGGTAAGCAATGCCAGCAAGATTTTCTTCACTGCAAAAACCGACGCTGCAGGTGATGAATTATGGGTTAGCGACGGTACAGCAGCCGGCACGAAAATGGTGAAAGACATTGTGCCAGGTGCAGATGGATCCAATCCTCAATACCTTTGCTTAGTAGGTGACAAATGCTTCTTTGCAGCCACTACTCCTGATGCAGGAACAGAATTATGGGTAAGCGATGGTACTGAAAGTGGTACTACCATGGTAAAGGACATCTATGCCGGAACAGGAAGTTCAACTCCTATATTCATTGAGCCTTTTGGAAGCAAAGTATTATTCTTTGCAATGGATGACGAGAGCGAATTGGTTCCTGTGGTTGACAGTACGAAGCCAGAGAAATGGTTGTGGGTAAGCGATGGAACAGCAACTGGAACAGTAAGAATAGGTGACACCCCAACACGTGAAACTGGATGGGACAGCAACCGCGGACATTTTGCCGTAATAGGTGACAAAGCCGTGTTCCCTGGTTTTTCAGCCGACATGAATGAGACTCTGTGGGTAACAGATGGTACAAAAGAAGGCACTAAGGCCATAAAGGACATCAATCCTAAAGCATTTACTGGATGGGCAAAGACACAACCTGCCACAATACAATGGCTTTGTGCAGTTGGAAATAAAGCTATCTTCAGAGCAGAGACAGTATCTGAGGTTACAAATGATGCAAGTCTTGGTGTGAATGGTGACATCGGCAGTGAAATTTGGGTTAGTGATGGTACTGCCGCAGGCACAAATTGGATTGGCGTTGATTTCGCGCCAGGTTCAGACGGTGGCTCTCCAATTCAAACGCAATTTGCATGGACATTACCTTTGAATGACCATCTGGTATTATTCAGAGCTGATGATGGTGTTCACAGTGTGGAGCCATGCGTTATGGATCTTAATCAACCATTTGTAAAGGGTGTTAATCCTAAGCAAGTAATGGATATAAATCCATGGGGATTCCCTTCATCAAAGCAACCAAGCTGGCCACAGGAATGGGAAGGCCCTTATAATGGAATGGTCTATTTCAATGCAAACGGCACTTACCACTTGCAACCGAACATGTCGCAGGATTTGTACTCAGGATATAGCATGTGGAGAATTGACGTATCTTCAATGGATGTTGCAAAAATCGACACAGCCGCATATCTTGCTACATGGTCACCTACACAGCTGACTATCGGTACACCTAATTATTCTGATCATGCAAAGTATTACACTCAAGTTGGTACTCAATTGTATTTTGTTGCTACTGATGCAGACAACAATACTGAACTTTGGTGCATGGACAGTAACGACACTGACCCTTACAAAGTATATGATTTTACTGGTAACGGTGCTCCATACAGTCTGGTTAACTTGAATGGCAATCTGTATTTCGTAGCTACAGTTGACGGCAAACTTTATGAGATGCAGCCGAACTCTGGAGTTCAACGCGTAAACGTTGCAACATCAATTAAAGTTTATCCAAATCCTGTAACTGACATGGTGAATGTGAAAGCAACGAAATCTGTCAAGAACATATCCGTAATGGGATTGGACGGCAGAGTATTGGCATCAGCAGACGCAGTAAACACCATCAACGTGGCTTCATTGCAGAGCGGACTTTACATTGTTATGGTAAAATTGTCTGATGGTGAAGTGGTTTCACAAAAGATAATAAAGAAATAATCAGAACATAATCAAACAAGGCATCTGTGGTCATATTGAATTGATATGCAGATGCCTTGTTAATTTTCAATAAAAATGAACAGAATAATACTGGTAATATTATGTTTTATTAGTCTGTTGCCGGTTTATGGAGCCGAGATAGCTGGAACTGTGATTGACGGTTCAACTCATGAGCCGATAATCGGAGCCAATGTCAAGGTAGAAGGGCAGAAATTACAGACAGTGACGGACTTAGACGGTAAATTTGCTATGACTACAACAGCCCAGACAGCCAAGGTGACGATAAGCTATGTGGGCTACAAGACACAGCATGTGGACTGGAAAGCAGGCGGCAACGCGCTGCAGATAACCTTATTCGAGACATCCTCTGAACTTGATGAAGTAGTTGTCATTGGTTATGGTGTGCAAAAGAAGAGCGACTTGACCGGTGCAGTTTCCTCCATCAAATCAGGAGAAATACAGAGTATGCCGACGACTTCAGTGGCACAGGCGCTGCAAGGAAAAGCGTCGGGTGTGGAGGTAGTGAGAAATTCAGGCGCGCCTGGTTCAAGTACATCAATCAGAATTCGAGGAATGGGCACAGTGAATAATTCTGAGCCATTATATGTGGTTGACGGAATCGCAATGGACAAGATTGATTATCTGTCGAGCGATGATATAGAATCAATAGAGGTGCTGAAAGATGCAGCCTCAGCTGCCATTTACGGTTCACGTGCCGCAAACGGTGTAATACTTGTGACTACCAAAAAGGGCGGAAGCAAGAAATATGATATTAATTTCAGTGGTTATTACGGAATACAAAATGTTTTAAACAAGCCTGACGTGATGTCGCAGACTGATTATGCGAAATTCAGCGACTATGTGCAGAATCAGGGCAATATGACTGAATTGAATTCAGCAGGTAATCTTGTGATGAATTCAGCAGCAGTGGCATTGGCTAAGACATGTCCTTCATCATGGTGGGACGAAGTGACACAAAACGCATCACAATACAAGGCAAACTTGTCGATTTCCGGTAACACTGGAGGATTCAACTATTACCTGAGCGGAGGCATTCAGGGAACTGACGGTATTATCAAGCAATCCGATTATCAGCGTAAGTCGCTTGACATGAAGATTAATATGAAACTTAGTGATAAGGTGAATGTAGGTGCAAACCTTATATATTCAAGAGAGGACAGAACGGTTGTGCCTGAAGGACAATGGGGCGTTGTGAAAACAGCCATTGATTATAACCCGTTCACCCCAATCATTGACCCAGTTTCAGGAAGCTATAACTGGAGCACTCCAGTGGAGATGTTAAGACGTGCAACGTATGACTGGTACAACAATAACCTTTTGGGACAGTTGAACTTGACATGGGATATTTATAAGGGCCTTAAGTTCGTGACTCGTGCAAGCTACACCTCATACAATTCTGACATTGATGGCTTCAATAAATATAATGGTAACGACAGGGCAGTTGGAACGATACAATATACAGTGTCACGTTATCCAGTGACTACAACTAATTTCAGCTGGGAAAACATCGCCACTTACAGCAATGTATTCGGTAAGAACCATTTGGATTTGACAGTCGGTCAAACAATGGAAAAATATAAGACTGATGTCAACAGTTTTTCAGGAACAGGCTACGGCGGCTACGATGACTCCTTTGATGCCATGGCTTTTGCTCAATACGGAAGGGCAGTAAGCGGATATACAGAAGGCTGCAACACATTCAGTTTGCTTGGACGTGTAAGCTACAACTATGCTGAGAAATATCTGTTGCAGGTCAATTTCCGTGCTGATGCCTGCTCAAGGTTTGCGAAGACCAACCGTTGGGGATATTTCCCAAGCGCATCCATAGGATGGAAGTTGAATGAAGAATCATTCTTGAAGCCATACAAATGGATTTCATTGTTGAAGGTAAGATTGGGCTGGGGACAGCTTGGAAACAACAAAATTGGCAACTATGCCTATAAGACTGTGGTGTCATCCAGTGGAAGCCAGTATATTTACGGCACAGGAGTGCCATCAATCGTACCTGCATATTCAATTACCCAATACGGCAATCCGAATATAAAATGGGAGAGAACCCAATCCTACAGCGCAGGTTTGGATTTCAACATTCTGAAGAACAGATTGTCAACAACTTTGGATTTCTTCATAAAGGACACCAAGGATATGCTTATTGCTGTTCCTATCGTATATATGGCCGGTTACCCCAACACGCCTATGCAGAATGCGGGCAGCGTAAGGAATAAGGGATTTGAATTCCAAGCCAGCTATAAGGACAATATCGGTTCATTCCGCTATGAAGTTGGCGGAAACGCAACTTATGTGAAGAACAGGGTGACTAAATTAGGGTCAAGAGGCGAGCCTATTTACGGTGGCTATTTGAACAGTCCTAATAATTTGGGTTATACAAATAAGACTACAGTGGGAGCACCAATCGCCTGTTTCTATGGATGGAAGACAGACGGACTTATGAAAGAATCGGATTTTGATGCCGACGGCAACGCATTAGTGCCGACATTCGCTTCAAATAATAAATACAATCCCGGCGACATGAAATTTGTGGATGTCAATAAGGATGGCGTCATTGATGACAACGACAAGACATATTTAGGAAATCCGCAGCCAAGCTGGTACTATTCCTTTAATATCGATTTGGGATATAAGGACTTTGACTTGTCATTATTCTTCAATGGAGAGCAGGGCAACAGCATTTTCAATGCTACCAAATATTTCATGTATTCTTGTGTAAACAGTGGCGGTTCTTGGGCTAATGGCGGTTTTTCCAATTCAGCCAGCGATTATTTCTCAAAGGTTTACCGCCCTTCAACAAGCGGTCAGGGAACGACATACAGAGACCATTGGGGACCAAATGTGGGAGGTACAGTTCCTGCACCGAGCACTGACCCAACGAGAAACGAGATAAATTTCAGAACTTCCGATTTTTATATTGAAAGTGGCTCCTACCTGCGCTTAAAACAGATACAGCTTACTTACACGTTGCCTAAGGCATTGTGTGAAAAGAGCAAGTTCCTTTCATCGTTTAAGGCGTATTTAACCGTGACGAATCCACTGACTTTCACGAAATATTCAGGTATGGATCCTGAGGTCGGCACTTCAAGCAATCTGTTCATGGGAATAGACGAAGGTGTGTATCCGCAATCAAGGTCGTATACGATGGGCGTTATAATGGATTTTTAAAATAATCGAAATGAAAAGAAAATATATATATATTGCCGTCTGCTTGATAGCAGCAATGATGTGCTCCTGCTCTGACTTTTACGATGGAGAGCATAAAGGTAATGTGGAAGATGTGGTGTTCTACAAGAATATCAATAATTTAAGGTATGCGCTGAATTCAGCATTCGATGTGCTTCAGAACCAGCAATATCAGAGCAGCGAAGTGCTTTTTGGCGATGCGATAAGTGATGACTGCTGGACTATGCAGGATGTGACAGCAGGAAATGTAAGTGATATTGTGAATTTCACGTTCAACACGGATAATCCCTATATTCTATCAAGATATCAAATAAATTATAGGGGAATAAATATTGTCAACCAGATAATCCGCTCAATTCCTTATGTGGATTATGATACGGCTTTGGTGCAGAACCAGCGTGAGATAAGGATGGTCTATGGCCAGGCAAAGTTGCTCAGAGCACTGTTCTACTTTAATCTTGTCAAGACATTCGGTGGTGTTTCCATCCAGCCGGAGACTCAAGAACTGGGTAGTCTCGTTGTTCCACGTTCTACTCTTGACGAGACCTATGCGTATATCGAAAAGGACTTGAGGGAATCTATATTATTGCTTGAAAAGAATAGATATCAGACTTCGCAAGCAGGACAGATAGACGCTGGCGGCGGATTGGGACTGCTTATGAAGGTGCTTTTATATGAAGCCTCAAGTGGAGTTCCAACGAAAACCATTGACAAGGCTGCAAAGATGAAGGAAGCTGTGGAAATAGGCAAATATTTCATCGACGGCAAGGACATCAGCGTCAACGACCTGATTAAATTCGATGCTAATTACAGCGGAACTGAGACGTGGGATGAATTTGCCCAGAGAATGGTATTGCCTAAAGACATGACGAAGAGTACAGTGCTGTCGGGCGTGAATGTATGCAATACCCACGGACTTTATGCTTTCGACAAACTTTTCAGAGTTTCCGGCGAATTCAGCGAAGAGCCACTTATCGAGATAAACCAATATGATTATTCTGGTTCGGGTTCAACAGTTGATGAAAAATGGAGACTCAATGGCTACATTAATGACCAGAGCCAAACGAGCGATTTATACGTTGTCCCGACGAAAGACCTGCTTGACCAATTTGCTAATGATCCCCGCCAGATGTTCACTATCGGCGACAGAAACATAAATGAGTATTTTAAACTTGACAATGGCGTTTCATTTGAAGTTTCCGGATGGTGGTATGGCGTTGGTGATATGCTTCAGTTCACAAAATATTTCACAACGACTTCCGAAGGAGGTGCAGGAATGAGAAATTATGTGATTATGAGGTATGCGGAAGCTCTGTTGATTTATGCAGAGGCACTGAATGAGACAGGCGACACTGAGCATGCAGTGGAAATGGTAAATAAGGTACGTGCAAGAGCACAGAAGTTGTTTACTTCGGAAACCACCGCTAAATATCAGAAGGTGTCAGCATCAAACTTCAAGTTGCTGAGCTTGGCTCCACAGGACATAATTCGGAATGCCATCCTCAAGGAGAAGAGGATAGAGATGGCAGGAGAATTCGACCGCTGGTTTGAGATATGCCGTCTTGGCACTGTCTCTCAAAGGATGGAATACATGAAGAACCATGAAGTATCGGATGCTGCCGGTGGCACGCGCCATCGTGGTACATATTTCAGAAAGGGCGTTAATGAAATCTTCCCTATTCCTCAGAAAGAAGTGTATATTTCCAACGGAATAATAAAGCAGAATTTCGGTTATTAAAAAAAAGAACAAATGAAAATCAATGTAATAATATTGAGTTTATTAGTATTGTCTGCTTTTTGCGGATGTACTGACAAATATATCGATGACCTTTATGTCGAGCCTGATGCAAGTTTTAAGATTGCGCAGGATTCGGATAAATCATTCTTTGAGGTATTCGAGACTGTGAATTTTAAGAGTACTGGTGCTGGTCAGAATTTTGTCATATTCACTGGCGATAAAGGTCATGTGTATGGAGAAAGCGGCGCAACAGGATATGCTGCTACCTCTGACGGTCTGTTCTCATATTCCTATCAGGAACCTGGTGAATATAAAGTCACTTGGGTAGCCTCATCAATAAAGGATGACGGGACGATTGTGTCGAAGTCATCGGAGAGTACGGTAGTGGTTAAGGCCACCAATGGTGGATTGGACCAGTTCAGCATCTCCAATTTCTATAACATGGCAGAATATTCAAATTCGGCGTATGAGGCAGCCGGCAAGTTTGTTGATGGCACCACAGTTGTGTGCCCGCTGATATTTGAGTCATGGAAGAAATTCAGCCTGCTTTCAAAGTTGAAGAAATTGACCACGACATTCCGTTTAGCTTCTTCATTGGCTAACTTATATTGGATAGACCCGACTGACAATACAGAATACGAGTTAGTGTCGGGTTCGACAGCTACGCGTGTGGTTAGCTTTACAGATGCGAGCGGCAAACTGGCTGTACAGAAATTCAAGGTAGTGACTGCCTCGGGCAATACTACGGAATATAATATGGCAGCACTGATGATACCGGAAATCACATCATTCTCGGTGAATGTCGGTGGCACGGACTATAAAGCCACTATAACACGTGAGACAGCATCGTACGATAAATTCGATGCTGTGCTGAGCTTGCCCGACGGAACTGATTTGACTTCATTAAAGCCTGAGTTTGTGGTATTGGAAAACAATTCATCGTTGACTGACGGTACGAACTATGCTGTCACAGTCGGCGGAGTGAATCAGACCAGTGGCGTGACGTCGGTGGACTTTACCTCTAAGCAGGTGACCTATAACATTTCAATGTCACTTCTTGGAAATTCAGATCCTAAATATACACTATCAGCGCAACTGATAGTAACAATCAAATAAAAATTATTAATGAATAAATTTTTAGTTGTAATAGCTTTTATAGTACTTGCCTTTTCAGTAAAGGCAAGTACTAATTATGGCGAATACAAGCACTATGCCAACATCAATTTTGCTGACGGTACAGCTAAAGACGTCCTTGGCAATGCAACTACAACGTTGCTTAATGGCGCGACAGTGGTATACGATTCCGACCGCAAATGCAATGTGATGTCATTTTCGGCAAGCCAAAAAGGATGCTTGAAATTCGCAAGTTCACCATTAAATGATGATATGACAATTTCCTTTTGGGTTAAAAGGGAATCAGACAACATTAATTCATACTGGGCCAGAATTTTCTGTTTTGCGGCTGCTGATGAAAGTAATGTTTATCTCACCACAAAAACTACTTGGAATGACCAAACGGCTCTGAATTTAGACAATAAGCCATATTCAATATATAAGAGTGTGGGGGCCGACAACACTGCGGATGGAACTTGGAATCATTTTGCCGTAGTATTTAGTGGAAATAAGGTTAAACTTTACAAGAATGGAGTACAAAGTGCTGAAACGATGATGCTGACAAAATTGTCGGATTTCAATACAATCAGATGGTATGTCGGCAATGAACCTGAGAATGGTTATCCGATGTCGGGACGTATATCCAATATACAGATTTACCATTCAGTACTATCGGACAATCAGATACAAGCTTTGATGGCAGGTGAGGACTCAGTTCCTGCTCCATTCGTATCAGGAATACCTTATTCAAATTTCCCTCTACAGAATGATTACATCGACACAAAAGGAAATACGAAGATATTGACCAGCAGCAATACTGCGATTGTTGAAGATGCGTTAAAAGGTTCTGCGCTATCAATCAACGATGGAGGCTACCTGAAATTGCCTGAAACGTTTATTGGTAATAGTAAATCTACTGTAGCCTTTTTGTTTAAACCTTCGACTTTTGCAAGCTCCGACAGCAGCAAATATGTTATGAAATATCAATCCGCTGGAGGCGATTTTTATGGATTGCGGATGGGTAAATCAAGTGGTAAATGGGATTTGCAGTTTGTTTCATCGATTGATGGAGAACAGACGGTGGTAAAGGAAGGAGCAATAGGTGGCTTGAATGAGAATGAATGGAATTCTATAGCTTTTGTTCAGACATATACCGCTCAAGGAACTGCTGCCATAAGAGTATATGTGAATGGTGTATCCTCTTTGGTCATAGCAAGGACTGATGTCAATACTCTGCCTTGTGCAAATATTTGCTTCGGAGATGCTGTTGACGGGTTGTCGTATAAAATATGCAATCTGAATTCATATAAGGAAGAATTGACATCTGCACAGATAGTGAATTTCAACAACAGTGAGACCAAATACATTAGTTTTACAGCAGATGCAAGCAAAAAAGAGCAGACGATGTCGAATTTTGGCGCTTCTGACGCTTGGGACGGTGCATACGTTGGCAAATATTTCCCTGAGCAAAAGAAAGATGCTTTGGCTGAGCTTCTGTTAAGCACGGAAAATGATGCTGATGGTAATCCAAAGGGCATCGGGTTGTCGCTATGGAGATTCAATATTGGCTCTGGCACAGCTGAACAAGGTGATGCCAGCAGAATTTCAACAGTCATGGCAAGGACTGAATGTTTCCTGAATGCCGACGGAACTTACGACTGGACAAAGCAGGCCGGTCAGCAATGGTTCGTGGAGAAAGCTGCAAAAACATATCATGCCGAAATTATGGGGTGGCAGAATTGTCCTCCAGTGCAGTTCACTAAAAGAGGTCTTGGCTTCAAGGAATATGGCGATGGGCACAGCACGATATTGAAATCGGATAAATATGGCGCTTATGGCGATTTTCTTGCCAAGGTGGTGAACCACTTTAATGAAAATGGCATTAAAATAGGATATATCAGTCCTTTGAATGAACCTCAATACGAGTGGAGTCCAAGTTCATCTGGCGGTACAATTTCACAGGAAGGAAGCCCATGGACTAATGCTGAAATCCATGACGTGGTAGTTGCCATAAATTCTGCATTTGAGTCCAATAACACCGATGCCAAGATAGTTGTGGGTGAGGCTGGAAGCATTAATTCTTTGTTGTCGAGTGGCGGTTATGCTTCTGACCAGCTTAATGATTTATGGTCGCCGAGTGGTGCAGATTATTTTGGCAAGCTGTCGAAGTTGGCGATGATTCCAACATCACACAGCTATTGGACTGATGGCAGCGCTTCCGACTTGTGCCAAAAAAGAGCGCAATTAGGGACAAGAATTAAATCAATGGGTCTTGATTATTGGGAAACTGAATATAGCCTTCTTGGTGATGGATATAAATTTGGCCATACAAACAGTACATTAACGCCAATGGAATCGGGCATTTCTTTGGCACGAATTATCCATAATGATTTGAAACTTGCCAATGCATCAGCATGGCAATGGTGGACAGTTTTTGGCACTGACTGGTCGTCGGAAGACAGGTACGTCCTGATACCTTACGCACTCAACACTACTAAGACCGATGGCATATACAGAACTACAAAATTGTTATATACTTTAGGTAACTATTCAAGGTTTATACGTCCGGGAATGGTACGCATTGATGTTGACCGCTCCGACAATTTGAGCGATGAGAATGCCGTAACGAATCAGATGGTGACAGGATATTACGACTCAATAACGAATAATGTGGTTTTTGTTGCAGTGAATGCTTCAACAAGCGATGTCAGCATAAAATTAGATGTAAATAATTTTAATCCTGATTACACTATTCCTGAATTTACGCCTTATGTGACTTCGGATGCTGAAGGTGATAATCTGAAGTGCTATCCAGCTGTGAAATATGGCTCATTGTATAAGATGTCGGGCACATCGGTTGTCACATTTGTTGGTAAAGCAAAGGCAAAATCCGGTTTGCAGGATGTGGCTATCGTAAAAGATAATATGAAAGTTTACCCGAATCCTGTAAATCAAGGTCAAGATGTGAATTGTAGCTTTGATAAAGCCACATCACTCCGTGTGTATGATTTGATGGGACGCCTCATTTCTGATTTTAATGTGAATGGGCTGAACTCTTATCAGATTAGCACCAGCAATATGACGCCTGGTGTATATGTAGTAGTATTATATAATGAAAATAATATTCGAGAAACTAAAAAATTGATTGTTAAACGCTAATACTTAAATTTATGAAAAAATTAATTAATTTGTTCTTCTTGTCATGCTTGCTGGTGCCTTTTGGTTCCTATGCAACTGAAACCACTCTTGTTGATTTTGAGAGTGCAGTAACATTAACCACTAATTATGGTTCTACAGCATCTATTGTAGCTAATCCGTTGAAAGCTGGTTTGGACACAACAGATAATTGCTTACAGGTTGGCCGAACTTCATCGAATTGGTATGAGATGACCGACATTCCTGTATCATTCACAATTCCTGCAGGGGAAACTCGTGACATTCACATTCTTGTGAAGTATGCAGCACAGCCTGATGTTGCAATCAGAGTGAATACCAGTAATCCAGATATCCGTCCAATAGCGCGTTATACTGATTTTGGAAATTGGCAAGACTTGGTTTTTGTGATAACAAACACTGATGCTACCGATTTAGCTGTTACACAATTGCGCTATGAAGCAGATATGGGTTTTGAAAACGTACCATCTGGTCAAATCTTATCAAGTACAACATTTGGCTACATTGATGAAATCAAGCTCGAAGTTCCTGAAATGATAACAACTAATTCCATATTGAACTTTGAGGATAAGGCTGACACTGAATCCAAGGTTGCTATCACCACGCAGTCGGATACTTACACATTGGATAATTTCTGCGATAACCCAGAAAATGGTACTATCAATAAATCCAATAAGTGCTTGCTGTTTGAATCACCTGTTCTTTTGACAAATACAGGGAATTGGTGGCATGGTCCGAAGATAGCGTTCAAAAAACCTATAAAATTGGATACCGACAGAAAATATCTTCATATCATGATGAAGAAAGACGCTGTAGATGGTGGCACAGTTTGGGTAGCGGATGATAACACTAATTACATCTCTGTAGTATTCGCAGGTACAGATTGGGTTGACTATGTTTCAAGTCCTATTACTGCCACAACAATTAATGTGCTGAATTTCAAAATGAACTCCGGTGCAAATGTGAAATGCTATATTGATAATATTTGGGTTGATAACGACCCGAATCCTCGTACAGTTGATTCTGGAGTTAAAGGCATAAGCACTAATGGCTTAAAGGTGTTTGGAACTAACGGTGGAATCGAAGTTATATCCGATAGAAATGTTAACATCCCAGTTTTCGATGTGCTGGGTCGGTTAGTTAAGAATATTTCCGTAAGAAATGGCGATAACTTTGTAAATATCCAATCAGGACTTTACATTCTGAACGGGTCCAAAGTAGTCGTTAAGTAAGTTATTCTGTTCGATGGCCTTGGTATGAAGAAATTTGTGCCAAGGCTTGTTTTTTTCTATTACGAAAAAAAGGTTGCAATATTGTTATGAGGCAACTTGATTTTTTCGCATTAATATATCGAAATTGCCATTTAATAAAGGCAATTTGTTTATCACAAGTTTATTGAACAATTGTCCATCAATAAAGTAATATTATCCATTCCACAATAATTTCGCAAAATATATTTTTGTGTAAAATTATTATAACATTATTTCATTATGAAAAAAAGTATTTTTATTTTATTGATGTTGTTTTCAGGCATAGTATGTTATTCTCAGATAGCTGATGAAGGTACATATTTGAAAACTTTAAAGACGGAATTATTGGTACAATGGCCAAATAACAGGACAATAAATCTGGTTTTTCATGGTCACAGCGTGCCTTCAGGCTATTTTGCCACACCTGTTGTAAATACATTGGCGGCATATCCGCACCAGACTTTGGCATTAGTCAAGGAAACATATACGTCGGCTGTTGTGAACTCAATAACGACCAGTATAGGTGGTGAACAGTCGGAGCAGGGGGCAACGAGGTTTGATAAAGAGGTGCTGTGCATGCGTCCTGATGTGCTGTTCATAGATTATGGATTGAACGACAGGGGAATTAGTCTGGCAAGGTCAAGGGCCGCATGGGAAAGTATGGTACAGAAAGCTTTGGCTTATGGTTGCAAAGTCATATTGTTGACTCCAACGCCCGACATTACAGAAGACATACTTAATGATTCAGCACCATTGGCAAAACAGGCCATTCAGATACGGGCGATTGCATCAAAATATCATGTAGGGCTGGTTGACAGCTATGCCGTTTTCAAGAAAATGAGGCAAAATGGAGAGACGCTGAACAAATACATGGCACAAAGCAATCATATAAATGAATTGGGTCATAAGATAGTTGCTGCTGAAATATATAAATGGTTCGCGCCTAATTATGTGGATTCTGGAACTCTTTGCGATTTTGAGAATGCAGAGAAAGTAACATCAAATTTCGGTGCGACGGCAAGCATTGTGGATAATCCATTGAAATCAGGATTGGACACAACAAATAAGTGCTTACAGATTGGTCGAACTTCATCAAATTGGTATGAATTGGTGGATATTCCAGTATCTTTTATTATACCCGCAGGAAAGGCCCGTGAAGTGCATATTCTTGTGAAGTATATGTCAAAGCCTGATATTGCTATCAGGGTAAATACTTCCCAAACAGATATCCGCCCGTTGTCAGCTTATACTGATTACGGAAATTGGCAAGACATAACATTTATGGTAAATAATAGTGGAACATCTGATTTACCAGTAACACAATTGCGCTTTCTTGGAGATATTGGTTACAACAATTCTCCAGCCGGTAAAATATTGTCGGGCACTACATTTGGGTATATTGATGAGATTCGACTATTTATTCCAGAAGAGATAACGGCTAATTCCATATTGGATTTTGAGGACAAAAGTGATACAGAGGCAAAAACTATAATAACCACTCAATCCTCTACATACAGTTTGGATTACTATTGTGCTAATCCTTCTGACACAAGTCTTAATAAAACAGCCCGTTGCCTATACTTTGAATCGCCTGTTAAATTAACTGACACAGGAAATTGGTGGCATGGTGCACAGATTGCATTTAAAAAACCGGTAAGTGTAAATGAAGACAGAAAATATCTGCATGTAATGATGATGAAAGACTCGATTGATGAAGGAACGGTTCATGTCGCTGATGTCAGCAATACATATATCAGCACGAAAATAACGGATAAGTGGACTGACTACGTTTCAAGTGCCATACCCGCATCAACAATAAATTCGTTGTATTTCAAGATGAATTCTGGAGCAAATGTTAAGTGTTATATAGATGAAGTATGGATTGACAATAATCCTAACCCACGCGTTTATTCAACGGGAATTGCTAAAGAAAAGTTACATGGTATAAAATTATATGGCGTTAAAGGTGGAATTCAAATTGATTCTGATTATGATATAATATTGCCTTTATTTGATTTATCGGGGAAATTCATTCAAAATATTGGTGTAAAGAAAGGCAGCAACACTATTCATGTTGCATCAGGCCTTTATTTGTTGAATCATACCAAAATCATTGTCAGCTAACAATACAATCAAATCTATATGCTTAGGACCGGATACATAGGGGAAAACAAGATTATCATCCATTTTTTATACGAAGAAGCGGTTGGAATCAAATACTGCTCTCGATACAAGTTTATTGAACAATTGTCCATCAATAAAGTAAGATAATCTATTTTATGATTAATCTATAAAAAATACCTTTGTATGAGATTTTTATAACGAATGTCATTTCAATTTAGAATTTAATTCCACATCAGTGAAACTCAAATATAAATACATATCCTCTTTTCAACGAATTAATAGCAGTGTCTCGTTGCTCTTTTTGTTTGTTCAGAACAAACAGCAATAGATGTTGCTATCCGTAATATATCGAATTAATTTAAATGCAAAAGTTATGATAAAATATAGATTATCAAGTTTTATGTTGATGGCAGGGCTTGCTTTTAGTGCATTGCCACAAAAGCCTTCACCAAACGTGGTTTTTATTCTTGTTGACGATTATGGCTGGAAAGATGTCTCCTATAATGGCAGTCCATATTATGAAACGCCGAATATTGATAAACTGGCATCGGAAAGTATGGTGTTTAATAACGGTTATGCGGCTGCAGCCATAAGTTCACCAACACGATGCAGCATAATGACTGGTAAATATCCTGCAAGATTGAACATTACAGACTGGATTCCGGGTTATCAATACGGGTTGACAGGCAAGCAGACAAGTCAGTATAAATTGCTTGTCCCTAAAATAAATATAAATATGCCACTTGAAGAGGAAACTGTGGCTGAGGCTTTAAAAGAGAATGGCTATCAAACCTGTTTCGTCGGGAAATGGCATTGTTGTGAAGATTCTTTATATTATCCACAGTATCAAGGATTCGACAGGAATATTGGAGGCTGGATGAAAGGAAATCCTAACGGCGACCAAAAAGAGGGTAATGCCTATTTCACGCCTTATCACAATCCTTACCTTCCTGATGGACCTAAGGGCGAATTTCTTACTGACCGGCTTGGAAATGAGGCAGTGAATTGGATTAAGACTCATAAAGACAATAAATTCTTTATGTATCTTTCCTTTTATGCTGTGCATACGCCGATACAGCCGAAACCAGAGAAGGCTTTAATATTCAAAGACAAGGCTCACAAAATGGGAATTGATACGTTAAAGGCGTTTTCCAAAAACTTTCCATGGCTTAACGATTGCCCAAACCCTCGCAATCATTGGAAAGAGAGAACAGTTCAAAGCGACCCTGATTATGCTGCGCTGATTTCAAGCATGGATGAAAATGTCGGTAAAGTTATTGACTATTTGAAAGAATCAGGACTGTACGACAACACTATCATTTGCTTTTTGTCGGATAATGGCGGCTTATCCACAGCTGAAGGCTCACCCACATGCAATTATCCATTGCGTGGAGGTAAAGGATGGCTGTATGAGGGCGGAATAAGAGTTCCTTTCTTGATTCGTATCCCTTATTTGAACAACGTGGGGAAAACTTGTACTACTCCTGTAATATCAACGGATTTTTATCCTACAATTCTATCTGCGTGCGGATTGAAATTGAAGCCTGAGCAGCACATGGATGGAGTGGATTTAATGCCTTTGCTGAAAGGCGGTAAAATTGACAGGACATCATTGTTTTGGCATTACCCTCAATACGGAGGAAAAGGCGACAGCCCTGCGTCGGCAGTCCGTGATGGAGATTGGAAATTAATTGAGTTCTATGAAAACGGGAAATGCGAACTTTATAATTTGAAGAAGGATATTTCTGAGTCAAATGATTTGTCATCAAAAAATCCTGACAAAGTTCTAAGGCTGAAAAATGAATTGCATAATTGGATAAAAAATGTCGGTGCCAAACTTCCTACACCCAATCCGTATTATTCAGTTGTACCTGTTGACACTTTGAAAATAAATGCTGACATTAAAAATCAAAAATTTGAAGGATGGGGAGTATCAATCTCATGGTGGGCTAATGATTTAGGCAAAAGATTTACTGAAAAGGAACTGTCGCCAATGGTTGATTGGATGACAAATCCTAAAGAACTTAACATGAATATATTCCGTTACAATATCGGCGGCGGTGAATCGCCCAACCATAAAATGCACATGAGGCTTGACGCACAAGTTCCTGGATATAAAAACGGAAGGGATTCCGCTTACGATTGGAATTCCGATGCGGCACAGCGCAAAATATTACTCATGATTAAGAAAAATTGCCCGAATGCCGTGTTTGAAGCTGCCAGCTATTCGCCTCCATATTGGATGACTATTAGCGGTTGCACCTCAGGAACGCCCGATGGCTCTGATAATATTCGTAATGATTGTTTTGGAGATTTTGCTAAATATCTTGCTGATTGCGTGGAACATTATAAGAAGAAATATAATGTTACTTTCAAAACCATTTCGCCTGTGAATGAGCCATATTCCAATTGGTGGAAAGAGGGTGGAAAGCAAGAAGGATGTGCGTTCAATCAAGCAAATCAAGAGAAAATCATCAAAACGTTATATCAAGAACTCAAGAATAGAGATATGCTGAAATACACTTCCATTTCTGCTATGGATGCCAACAGCATAGATGAGTGTATGAATGGCGTCTTGAAGTATGAAAAAGATTCTGTGTTGCAATATATCAGCCAGATTAATACCCATAGCTATGCAGGAACGAAAAGGGCAGAGCTTGGAGAGTTCGCTAAATCGCATAATATCCGTTTGTGGCAATCTGAATCCGGCCCTTTGAACTATACTGAAAAAGGATTGGACAATTATTTGATAATGGCTGAACGTATGGCTGTGGATTTGAATGTTATGCGTCCTAACAGCTGGTGCGACTGGCAATATTATGGCGGTGGATACGATGGCGTTTGGTCGTTGGTCGGTTTTGATAAAAATAAGAAGATATTTGTGAAGAATAAAGGATATTATTGCCACAAGCAGTTCATGAACTTTATTAATCCCGGATATACTATAATAGACAGTAATCATGACAATGTGCTCGCTGCAATTTCTCCTGACGGGGAAAGGTTGGTTGTAGTTGCTGTTAATCGGAATAACAAGAATAGCCTGTTCAATTTCGACGTTAAGTCGTTGAACGAAGAATTTGTGCCAGTAGAAATGTACAGGACCTCTGCTGACGAAAATTGCGAGCGTATTTTGCGCGATTTTTCCGATGATAGCTCCTTTAATTTAATTTTGAAATCAAAATCAGTTACAACAATAGTGTTTAATAAAAAGTAGATTTTCTCATTCGTGCATGTGGGGAGATGCGGATGATTCATATTACATGAATTTTCACTCCTCACATGCAACTGTTTGGTGAAAATCATAGAATTATGTAAATTTGAATCTATTATTGAATAAATTATCTTAACATAAATCAGAATGAATAATCGAATAGTAATTGCATTGGCTTTTTTATCGGTTTTTGCATTAGGTGCCTCGGCTTCAACTATTGAATGGCAGGACATTAATGCTTTCCGAAATGGACAAATTGCGGCCCACACATGCGTGGTGCCTTACAGCAATAGTGATGTCTCAAATATTGAGAATATGTCGTATGATAAGTCGCAATATTATCTGAATCTTAACGGAAGTTGGAAATTCTCATGGACGGACAATCCTCTTCGCCGGCAAAAGGATTTCTATAAGAATAGTTTTGATGTGTCGAAATGGGCTGATATCAAAGTTCCTGGCGATTGGGAATGTCAGGGCTACGGTAATAAGATATATGTTAATGCCACTTACGATTTTGCATCCAATTATTATAGGTTTAAGAATTTTCCGCCGTATGTACCCTTTGAAGGTAACGAAGTAGGGTCATACCGTCGTTCTTTTGTCGTTCCGAAGAATTGGGAAGGCCGTCGAGTAGTCCTTTGTGTTGAGGGTGCGTCCACATTTTATTATGCTTGGATTAATGGAAAATATCTTGGGTGCAATCAGGATTCAAAGACCGCTGGAGAGTGGGATATTACCGACAAACTTGTGCCGGGTGAAAATTCAGTTTCTATTGAAGTCTATCGCTGGTCATCCGGCTCTTATCTCGAATGTCAGGACATGTGGCGTTTTGGTGGAATTGAACGTGACGTGTATCTATACAGTACGCCAAAAACGTTCATCTCTGATTTCACGGTGGTTTCACCATTAGATAAAGAAACATACACCAATGGCATATGCAATGTAAAGGCAAAAGTGGAAGGTCTTGACCGAAACAGCAAGGTATCAAAATTGGCTTATTGCTTATATGACGCTGACTGGAATGTGGTTAAGCAAGGTGAAGCTACAGCTTCTTCTACCACTGAATTCAAAATGGAAATTCCGAATGTAAATCCATGGAATGCTGAGCATCCATATCTTTATCCTTTGGAATTGAAACTTATTGATGCCAAGGGAAATGTGACTGAATATCTTGGCTGCAATGTGGGATTTAAAACTTCTGAAATTAAAAATGGCAAATACTGCCTGAATGGCGTGCCTATTCTTATCAAAGGCGTTAATTGCCATGACCATAGTGCAATGGGTAAATACGTCGATTATGATTTGATGGTTAAGGACCTTACTTTGATGAAACAGAGCAATATCAACACAGTGAGATGCTGCCATTATCCGAAAAATAGGATATGGTACCATCTATGCGATAAATATGGCATCTATCTGATTGATGAGGCGGACATAGAATCGCATGGAATGGGCTATGGAGAACGTTCGCTCGCCAAGGACTCAACTTGGCTTCACGCCCATCTCGACCGTACACAGCGCATGTATGCTAAATCTAAGAATTTCCCGTCGGTAGCGTTTTATTCTTTAGGTAATGAAGCCGGTAACGGAATTAATTTTCAGGAAACATACAAATGGCTTAAGAGCGTTGAAACAAATCGGCCTGTCCAATATGAACGCGCTGAATTGGAATCCAATACTGATATTTTTGTTCCTATGTATCCGAGCATCAAAAACATATATGATTATGTACATACACCTGGCATAACCCGTCCTTTGATTATGTGTGAGTACGACCATGCTATGGGCAATAGTGTCGGTGCATTAAAGGATTATTGGGATTTGATTGAGAGCGAGCCAATGGCTCAGGGTGGCTGTATTTGGGACTGGGTTGACCAGTCATTTAAGGAGGTTGATGCCAATGGCAAGTGGTATTGGGCTTATGGAGGAGATTATGGACCTAAAAATCTTCCTACCGACAAAAGTTTCTGCTGCAATGGACTTATATCTTCTGACCGCACGCCACATCCGCACCTCTCGGAGGTAAAGAAAGTGTATCAGTATATCAAATGTACACTTTTGGGCACTAATCCATTGAGGGTGTCGGTGAAAAACTGGCATGATTTCACTGACCTGAATGCCTATACTCTTGTTTGGAACATAAAAGGGGATGACGGAAAAGTTTATGCTGAGGGTGAAAAGACTATTACATGTAAACCTCACGACACCACCAATGTGGATTTTGACCAATTCACTTTGCCGAAGGGCGTGAATGAGTCTTTTCTTAATCTAAGTTGGCGTAACAAGAATAATGAGCCGTTGATACCGTCAAACAGCGAAACTGCATACGACCAGTTTGTTCTGCATTCTAATAATCCTGTTGATAAGCCGTTGGCATCAAAGGTGAAAATCACTCATAAAGGCAATATATATTCTACCAATATATTTTCTGTTACTGTATCTCCCGTTACAGGTGCTTTGGAATCTATAACTAAGAATGGCAAGGAACTTATTTCCACACCTGTTATGTTGTCGCTATATCGTCCGGGCACTGAAAACGACTTAAATGATTCACATGGCACTTCCGTGTGGAAAAAAGAGGGTATTGATTCGTTGATTCAGGAAGTTGGCGCTATTCACCCTGCAAAGTCTGGCGTCAGTGTAGATGTAAATGTGTTCAATTCCCGTCACCAACTAATCGGTTCGGCAGTTTTTGATTACCATTTCATGAACGATTCTTGCCTTGAACTATCCACCCGTTTCAACCCTGACAAATCATTTATCAAGGCAATGGCTCGCGTTGGCCTTACTTTCAGAATGAAGGATGAATCGTGCGGCGATTTCACTTATCTTGGCAGAGGTCCAGTAGAAACTTATGCCGACCGTAAATCGTGCGGATTGATTGATGTTTTCAAATCATCGCCAAGCAAGGAATTTCATTATTATGTGTTGCCTGAAGCTACTGGAAATCACACCGACACTCGTTGGTTGTCAATCAATGGGGCGGGGATGAAAATATCCACTTCATTGCCGTCTTTCCAGTTCAGCATCACGCCATATACTGACACAAATATCGACTTTGCCCAACATGTTAATCAACTTGTTGACGATGGGAAAGTCACTGTTCATCTCGATGCGGAGCAGCAAGGTGTAGGCACTGCCACTTGTGGCCCGGGTGTCCTCCCCAAATATTGTGTTCCTGTAAGGAATTATGATTTCTCATTCTATTTCAATTTTGGCTCAGCACGTTAATTTAATTATATATAGCTGTCGATGAAACATTTTTGTTTAGTTTTTTTCTTGGCTTCATCTCTTTTTATGGGGGCTTTTGCGCAAACATCTGTTCAACCATTGGATGGAAAGTGGAATTATAGGCTTGACCCCAAAAATGTTGGCGAGAGTGAGAAATGGTACAATAGCTGGTTCACTGATTCGCTGCTTTTGCCTGGCTCATTGAATACGAATGGAATAGGCGATGAAATTAGCGTAAACACTAAATGGACGGGGTCGATGTGGAATAAGAGTTGGTATGAAAGTGATTTTTATAAAAAATACCGTTCTCCTGAAAATACAAAAATCGTTTTTTGGCTCACTCCTAATAAATATTATGTTGGTAAGGCATGGTATCAAAGGAAAATAGTTGTTCCTTCAAATTGGAAGAACCGTTCAGTGGAATTGAATCTTGAAAGATGCCATTGGCGGACATCGCTTTGGCTCAATGGGAAGAAAGTGGGCAACAGAAATTCATTGGCTGTTCCCCATAGATATGAGTTGAGCGGATTAAAGCCCGGGAAGGAATACAATCTCACTTTGTGCGTTGACAATAGCATTGGCGACATTCAGCCCGGACTGGATGCTCACAGCATATCCGATAACACTCAGACCAATTGGAATGGAATTGTCGGAGACTTGTCACTCGTTGCGCGTCCTAAAACATTTGTGAACAATGTCAGGATTGAGCCTGACATTGCAAGGAAGAAGATACACATCACCCTTCACATATCATCAGATAAAAAAATCGGAAATAGTGCGATATTAATGATTTCGGCTTCAGCTGCCGACAATACCGCACTTCCTGTGCTGAAAATGAATATTTCCATTGCTAAAGGAGACAATGTGATTAATGCCGATTATGACATGAGCGCTGATTTCCGTCTATGGGACGAGTTCTCACCTAATTTGTATTCTTTAAACGTGAAACTTTTGACGAATGAAGGCGCTGATGAGTGTAATGATACTTTTGGGCTGCGCCAACTTGGTGTAAAAGGCACACAGATAACTGTCAATGGTCGCCCTGTCTTTTTCCGTGGAACTTTGGAATGTTGCATTTTCCCAAAGACTGGATTCCCCGCCACTGACGAGAATCAATGGAAACATATTATGGAGACTTGCAAGGCTTATGGCTTGAATCACATCCGTTTCCATTCTTGGTGTCCGCCAGAGGCGGCATTCAGGGCTGCGGATAGATTGGGAATTTATTTGTATGTTGAGTGCGACACATGGTCAGGCGATATTGGTAGTGGCAAGCCGATTGACAAGTTCGTGTATGATGAAAGCAAAAGAATTATTGATGAATACGGCAATCATCCGTCATTTTGCTTGATGTCGTACGGCAACGAGCCTTGGGGCAAGAATCGTGAGAAATATCTCAGAAATTTTGTCAGCTATTGGAAACAACACGAAAATAGACTTCTATTCACCACCGCTGCAGGTTGGCCCGCTGTGCCGGAATGTGATTGGCTTTGCGTGTCAGGTCCGAGGATTCAACGATGGGGTGAGGGTGTGAAGAGCATTATTAATTCCAAAACGCCAAATAGTGAATTCAATTGGAGCAGCATGATTTCCAAGACTCAACCCACTATCAGCCATGAAATAGGTCAATGGTGCGTGTATCCTGATTTGAAGGAGCGTGCTGAGTACACTGGTGTGCTAAAGGCAAAGAATTTTGATATTTTTGAGGACAGATTGAGGGATAATGGATTACTTAACCTTGCCGACAGTTTCCTGCTGGCTTCGGGCAAATTGCAGACTTTGTGCTATAAGGCTGATATTGAAGCTGCGCTTCGCACTAAAGATTTTGGGGGTTTCCAACTGCTTGATTTGCACGATTTCCCAGGACAGGGCAGTGCAATTGTGGGCGTGCTTAATCCGTTTTGGAAATCAAAAGGATACGTAACTCCACAGCAATATAGTGAATTCTGCAATTCAATAGTCCCATTGGCTCTTATGCCTCGCTTCGTTTATCGTTCCGGCGACACGCTGAGGGCAAATATTGAGGTTGCTCAGTTTTCACAACAGGATTTGAATCTGCCGATATGCTGGAAAATTACTGCTAAGAATGGCCGTCAGATTGACAGTGGAGTTATGAAAGCTGTTAATATGCCAACTGGGGCATTAACTCCTGTGGGGAACATTTCCCATTTGGTTAAAGTCGATTCTCCGCAGCAGTGGGAGCTTGCTGTTGAGGTTGGTGGTTATAAAAACAGATGGAGCCTTTGGGCTTATCCTGATGCTAAAGTTGATGACGGTGATGTCATGGTGGCTTCTTCGCTCAATGAGGCTGTGCTGAAAAAATTGTCAGATGGAGGCAAAGTGCTGCTTAGTCCAGTGCTTGGCAGTCTTAGAAATGAGGGTAAAGATTCAGTGGTGGTAGGCTTTTCTTCCATTTTCTGGAACACTCTTTGGACGAATGGCATGGCACCGCACACTTTGGGTATATTGTGCAATCCTGCTCATCCTGCTCTTCGGCTTTTCCCGACTGAATATCACAGCAATTATCAGTGGCAGGATGCCATGTCGCACTGCAATGCGCTTCCTTTGCATAAACTGGGCGATGCGAAGCCAATTGTTCGCATCATTGATGATTGGTTCACTGCCCGTTCATTGGGATTGATAGTGGAGCTTAAAGTAGGGAATGGCTCACTGATGCTATGTGGCGTTGACTTATTGAGCAATTCTCAAAATCGCCCTGAAGCCGTTCAACTGACCAGTAGCCTTTTGGATTATATGAAAGGTGGATTATTTCACCCTTCGCAAAGCGTTACCGAATCACAATTGAAATCTTTATTTGTAAAGTAGTTGTTCATCCTTTGCAATTTGTATTTTAGGGCGATTGACTGATTAATCCCCTCATTTCTTTCAGTCAATAGCCCTTCATTATGCTTATTAAGACGTATAGGTGTTCTGTGAATTGCTATGTTTGTTGCTTACAATAATTACGCATTAAAAATGATTGCTTCAATTCACGTTAATATTGGAAGATAGTCCATTAAAATAGTAATTTATTCCATTTTATTGATGCCTTTAATGGTATAATTTTGTGTCGTCGAATGAAAACAATCATCAATGTTCTTGATGCCTTGATTAATCATTTTGATTGAATTTTGTTTGAATCATTTTTAACTAAAACCATATTATATGAAATCTTTAAAGTTATTTTTTCTCGTTTGTTTATTATCGCCTTTCTGTGCTGGTGCCACAGAGACGATGCTTTGTGATTTTGAAAGTAATCAGACTGTTACACCAGTATATGGTGCAACAGAACAGATTGTTGACAATCCTTCGATTGGTGGATTAAACACTTCAACAAAATGTCTGCAAATTGGAAGAACCTCGACAAATTGGTATGAGCTTAATGACATTCCTGTTTCATTTACTATTCCTGCTGGCGGAGTAAAAATTATTCATATATTAATTAAATATTCTGCGCAGCCTGATATTAGTATAAGAGTGAATACAACAGGGACTGATATCCGTCCTATTGCTCCATACACGCAATTAGGTCAGTGGCAAAATATGCGATTTCTTGTAAGTAATAGTGGAACTACTGATTTAGTCGTTACGCAATTACGATTCTTAGGAGATTTGGGATATAATAATATCCCTGCTGGTCGAATATTGTCAAGTTCTGTGTTTGGTTATATTGACAATATTAGGGTTAGTGATAGTGAATATCTCACTACTAATTCTATCCTTAATTTTGAAGATCAAAATGATACGGAAGCAAAGGCTGATATATCTACTCAATCATCTGATTATACTTTGAGTAATTATTATGAGAACCCTGAGAGCGTAAATGCTAATAATACTCAAAGGTGTTTGTTCTTTATGTCACCTACAGCTCTAAAAAATACTACCAAATGGTGGTATGGAGCTAAGATTGGATTTTTAAAGCCCGTGAAAACATCAACCGATAGACAATATTTGCACGTAATGATGCGAAAGAATCCTACTGATGATGGTACTGTAGTGATATCTAATGCTTCAACTAATTTCATAAGTGCTGTCTTAACAGATGTATGGACTGATTATGTTTCAAGCGCCATTACTGCTTCTGAAATTGATGAACTGTATTTTAAGACTAATGCAGGGGCTAATGTGGGTTGCTATCTGGATGAAATTTGGATTGATAATGACCCAAATCCACGTACTGCTCTATCGGCAGTTCCAAGTGGTACGTCATCAACTATTGGACTCAGTCCAAAAATCGGTGCATGTTCACAAAAGATGAGCACAACTTCAACATATTATAAAAAGAACTATAGGATCACATTCCCTGAAACTGAAATCAAGTGGGATAATCATGTGCCAAGCGGATATACAATGAACTACACATTGACAATTAATGGCAAGGACTTCACAGGGCAAGCCACTGACGGAGTACAATCGGATTTGAATATTTATGGCGTTTATGGAGCGGAAACGGCTAAATTGATTTGCAATTACACTAATGGTACTAACAGCTATTCAACGTCAAATTATTTTCCGGTTAAGTATTCTGACCCTTCACTGACAAATAATATTATTAATATGACAGCTGACGGGCGCCTTTACAAATCATATATGGGCGGTTCTCTTGTGGCTGTAATTGATGCAGTAGATAATGGTTCTGGCGTCAGTGCAGCATCATGGTATGAGCTTAAACGTCTGGATAATGCAACAGCCACGACAAATGTTTCAGATTATACCACACCGTTGGTTAATTACTATGGAGAAAGCCAGAGCGCTTGGGTGAAAAATTTAACTTCGCCACATTTTAGAGATGTGATAAGTACGGGTAGAGGTTCAGACGTTATAACTGCTGCCGAAGCGGCCATTGCACATAACTATGCTATTATACCTCATTATACAATGGTGAAGATGCCGATCCTTTCTACTGAGATTTCAAATTATGTTACGTTTGCTAACGAAGCAGATGTTGAAGGTGCAATTGTTAACAGTTATTCTGAAGGGTCAACCACTGATGATGTTTGGCTTGACCAACGCACTACAGATGTTACAAACACTGTAATTAACCTGACTAATGGGAATGGAGCTTCCACTAATTATGAAGCAGGCAAAATACCTACAGGGTTAATCGGTGTTAGTGTTGACAATGTGACTATTAGTGGCGGAGAAGGCATCATTAATATCACTGGCGCAAATAATGCAGAGGTTTACGACTTTATGGGCCGAATGATAAAGAGCGTAAATAACCAGAGCATAATTAATGTTCCTTCAGGACTGTATATCGTAAAAGCTGGTGGAAAGGTAAGTAAGGTGAAAGTTGACTAAAATATATATTTGTGCTAAGTAAATATGAATGTTAGTGCTTTTTAAATTAAGTTGAGACGAAAGTTTAGTTGATAATGAGTGAAGGCTGGATGTTGTGAAAACGTCCAGCCTTTTGATTTATAGATGATTCCTTTGAATTGTTTCGATTTATTGTCACTGAGCATTTTCCAATTTATAAATCACAATAAAGGATGAGTCTCCTTTTTTCACGGCAAAAGTGAGAATTTTAGGTTTTCCGTTTTCTATGTAGATGTTTGGCCGTTCCATCCTGTCAACATGAATAGTTTTACCACCGGCTAATAATATTTCTTTATTGCAAACTTTGTAGTGATTGGCTTTCACCCAGTGTATTCCATCGGTGGAAGTTATTAATCCGATGAAGTTGTCGTTGTGGGCATGGAAAATGGAATAGAACCTTTTCCTGCCTTTGTCGTACCACATCGACATGTCTTCGGTTGGGATGTCACTGAATGCTGCCTGCTGCTCATATTTGAAAGGTCCCATTGGGCTGGTGGATGTGCAGATTGCCTGTATTAATCGCCAGTTATTTGAATTAGCATCGTCTCCTTTTACAATCATGAAATATTTTCCGCCTTTACCTTTACAGACTGTGGGGTTCACTGTAATGTTTTTAATTGGACCGCTTGGTTCAATCAATGGATGTTCCAGCCGCTTCCATGTTCCGTCAAGATTATTTGAGAACGCCACACCTATTCTTTGATTGTTTCTTAAAATTCCCCAGTATTTACTTGAATAGCCTGTTCTCCCGGTATTACATATTTCGTTTTCTGTAAGATTAAGGTTTCCGCTGTTTGTTGACGTGTAGTAGAGGTAATATGTCTTGCCGAATTTGACGATTTTCACGTTGTGAATTGTTGTGCAATCCCAATATCCGTCTCTTTTTTGCAATACAGTCCGACGGTTATTGTATGGCCCTTCTGGTTTGGTGGATGTGGCCTGTGCGATTTCCGACTCGGTGAGCCATGAGTAAAAGCCGTATTCTTTTGGCCATCTTGAATAGAAAATATGATATAGACCTTTATTGTCCTTGATAATGGAACTGCCCCAATTGTAGTAAAGGGAATCTTTGATGAACAAACTGGAGTCAGCCGGTTGGATCATTGCCGACAAATCAAGGTCGTCAGCCGAATATGCAATGCTACTCGAAATTACAGCGGCAAAAACTAATAAAATGAAATGTTTCATATAATCTGCTTGGAATATTTATGAAATGGTTTTGAGGTGATTTTGATAATTCACAAAGTTACATTAAAATGCAATAAGTAGCAATACAAAAACGGATAAATTGCAGAATGTTTAAAAATAGTAATATTGTCCATCAATTTAATGGTTTTGTCTATTGATTGAAGTAATGATAATGGTTAATTTTGAATTTTTCTAAAGTAAACAAACACATTTGGAGATAAACAGTCATCATGAAACATTATTGTTTATTAATATTGGTTCTTTTGACCTCCTGCTCTGTCATGCAGAAGGACAATAAATTGTCATTATGGTATAGAGCACCGGCTGATGCTTCAGTTGTGGAGAATGTGCACTATTATAATGGCTGGAACGAAGATAAGGAATGGCTGAAGGCTTTGCCAGTGGGCAATGGGTCGCTTGGCGCTTCGGTGTACGGAGATG
Source organism: Muribaculaceae bacterium (assembly GCA_022484565.1). Classification (GTDB taxonomy): domain Bacteria; phylum Bacteroidota; class Bacteroidia; order Bacteroidales; family Muribaculaceae; genus JAKVKZ01. The sequence continues at coordinate 3,773 of JAKVKZ010000005.1, read as the reverse complement.
TACATAAAGAACTGGTTCAACTTGATGAGAAGACTATGTGGTCAGGTAGCCCTCAGGACAGTGATAATCCCTTGGCGGCAAATTATCTGGAGCAGATAAGGGCACTGCTTTTTGAAGGAAAGTACAAGGAAGCATCTGAATTGACTGATAAAACTCAAATATGCAAAGGGGCAGGTAGTGGCGATGTCGCAGGCAGCGGTTATTCTTGTCCTTTTGGGTGCTACCAGATGCTTGGAAATTTATGGGTGGATTTTGAAAATAAGAAGCCTTATACAGATTATTATCGTGAACTTGATTTAAGTGATGCGGTGGCTAAGGTGTCGTATCGGCAGGATGGAGTGAGTTACACCCGTGAAGTTTTCGTAAGTGCTCCTGATCAGGTAATGGTGGTCAAGCTTTCGGCCAGCAAGAAAAAACAGTTGTCGTTCACATGCAAGTTAAACCGCCCGGAACGTTTCTCCACACATGCTGAAAATGGTCAACTTATTATGACTGGTGCTTTATCAGAAGGAAAAGGTGGTGACGGATTAAGATATTTGGCAAGATTGAAGGCAGTTACTGCTAATGGTGAAGTCGTTTATTCTGATTCTTCCGTGACCGTAAAAGGTGCTGATGAGGCTGTGTTGTTACTGACTGCATCTACTGATTATAAATTGCAGTATCCAACATATAAAGGGCGTGATTTCAGTGCACTGACGGAAATGTGGCTTGAACGGACTGCATGTAAATCCTACAAGCAATTGCTTGAGGCTCACATTAAAGACTATTCATCGTATTTTAATAGGGTTTCCTTTAATTTGAATGATTCTCTACGGACTGTGCCTACTGATTCCATGGTGATTAATGCAAGTAGAGGTAATGTGAATCCGCATTTGTATGAATTAATGTTCCAATATGGGCGATATCTATTGATTTCATCGTCTCGTCCTGGCTCAATGCCTGCGAATCTGCAAGGTATATGGGCTAATGAACTCTGTACTCCATGGAATGGCGACTACCATACTGACGTAAATGTAGAAATGAATTATTGGCCGGCAGAAGTGACAAATCTGTCGGAAATGCATTTGCCTTTATTCGACTTGATTTCTTCATTGGTGCAGCCCGGAACTAAAACAGCAAGTATTCAATACCACAAGAAAGGGTGGGTTGTGCATCCAATAACGAATGTTTGGGGCTATACGTCACCTGGTCAAAGTGCCTCATGGGGTATGCACACTGCCGCCGCGGCGTGGATTTGTCAACATATTGGAGAGCATTATCGCTTTACCGGTGATAAGGAGTTCTTAAAAAGAATGTATCCAGTATTGAAGGGGGCCGTAGAATTTTATCTGGATTGGCTTACTGTAAATCCTAAAAATGGAATGTTGGTGTCGGGACCAGCAGTTTCACCAGAAAACACTTTTATCGCACCTGATGGAAGCCATTGCCAGATTAGTATGGGACCTACACATGACCAACAGACCATTAATCAGCTGTTCGCTGATTTCCTAATGGCATCGGAAGCATTGCAGATTGACGACTCATTCAGTAAAAGGGTAGCTGAGGCTAAAAGCAAACTTGCCGGCACAAAAATCGGACACGATGGGCGCATAATGGAATGGCCTGAAGAATTTAAGGAAGTTGAGCCAGGGCACCGCCATATCTCGCATTTGTTCGCTGTGTATCCGGGTTCGCAGATAAATTTGATTCAGACTCCTGAATTGGCAGAAGCAGCCAATAAATCAATTGATTTCAGAATAAAAAATGGAGGTGGATTTAATGGTTGGAGTTCAGCATGGTTGATAAGCCAGTACGCTCGGTTGCACCGTGCGGAAGATGCAAAGGAAAGTCTGGATAAATTAATCGAAAAGAGGATAAATCCCAATCTGTTCACGGAATGTCCTCCATTCCAAATTGATGCTAATTTTGGAACTACAGCCGGCATTGCTGAAATGCTGCTGCAAAGTCAGGTTTATGAAGATGGCGCGAATATCATAGAATTGTTGCCTGCTTTGCCAAAATCATGGACGGATGGAGAGATTTCAGGATTGAAGGCAAGAGGCGGATTTGAAATAGATATTAAGTGGAAAAATGGTCATATTGTGAAGGCTCGTGTGAAATCGCTGTTGGGCAATAACTATAAGATTCTTTACAATAATGTCTATTTGCCGATAAAGAAACTGCGCAAAGGCGAGGCGTGGGAATGGAGTAATGATAATAAAATTTGATTTTCTCATAATGGTGTTGAGTTGCTATTTGTTTTTTCTATTATAATTAAACTAATCTTTTGCAAAATGAATAGGTTATTATTTTCTTTATTTGCGCTTTGCGCATTACTTTATGGCTCGATTGCTGTAAATGCAGTGAAACTCCCCGATATAATAGGAGATAATATGGTGCTACAGCAGCAAAGTAACGCTAAGTTATGGGGCTGGGGTAAACCTGGAACAACAGTGAAAGTGAAAACCTCATGGGATAATAACAAATATACTGCTAAAGTTGATGACAAAGGTAAATGGAACTTATTTGTTGTGACACCAAAAGCAAGTTTTATTGAGCAAACGATAACTATCAGTGATTTCAACAATAGGCTGACGCTAAAAAATGTGTTGATAGGTGAGGTTTGGCTTTGTAGCGGTCAATCTAACATGGAAATGCCTCTTAGGGGATATTGGACTCAGCCGATTGATGGAAGTAGTCAGACAATTGCATATTCCGGACAATATAAAGGAATTAGAATGGTCACAATTGCCAAACATGGTTCCCCAGTGCCTGAGGACAGTGTGAAAGGGAAATGGAAAATGAGTTGTCCCGAAAATGCTCCAGAGTTCAGCGCGGTAGGATTTTATTTTGCTGAGACATTGACGAAAATCCTTAATGTGCCTATTGGAATAATCAATTGCAGTTGGGCCGGAAGTACGGTAGAAGGATGGATGTCGAAAGAACGTCTTGAAAAATATGCTGATGTAGACCTGGCACAGGTAACATCTACTAACGTGAGCGGAATGTTTGAACCGATGATAATGTACAATGGTCAATTGCATCCTATAATTGGCTATTCTGTGAAAGGGATTGTCTGGAATCAGGGGGAAAGCAACGTTAAGCATTATAAGGATTATGTGGAGCGGCTTGCCGATATGGTGAATGAATGGAGGAAAGAGTGGGGTGAAGGAAACATTCCATTCTACATGGTCGAAATACCACCGTATATTTACAGTGGGGTTGACAATACGGAAGCAGCGCGTTTGCGTGAAGCGCAGCATAAGGCTGCAAAATTCATTCAGAATTGCGGGATAATTTGCACGAGCGACTTGATGAAGGCATTTGAGGTACATGACATTCACGGAAGTCAGAAGCAACCCATAGGTGAGTGCCTTGGCTTTATGGCAGCAGCAAGGACGTACGGGATAAAAGGCATTGATTGCAATAGCCCAGAATTTGAAGAAATGAAAGTTGAGGGAAAAACGGCAATACTTCATTTCAAAAACGCATATTACGGGCTTACTCCAAATCGTGATCTGAAAGGATTTGAGGTGGCAGGAAGCGATAGTGTTTTCCATGCCGCACAGGTGGAAGAACCTAATGCGCGTGACATAAAACTGACATGCAATGATGTGGATAAGATTGTGGCTGTGCGCTACTGCTTTAAAAATTGGGCGATGGGAAATATACATAATATGAGATGGTTGCCATTGGTGCCATTCCGCACCGACAATTGGAATGATAAATAAGGACAAGATAATTCTATTAGATTTGCTCAAAATGCATTATTAATTTAACTTTGACATGTAATT
>JAKVKZ010000004.1 GCA_022484565.1 Muribaculaceae bacterium | reverse complement strand
CATTGCTTGTTGACGCTCGGCGGGGCTACTCGCCCCTTGCCGCTTGGCGCTCCCGCGGTGTGTGTTTCATATTAATTTTCACTTCCACTGGCGCTCCGTTGTTGCACTTCTATTGTGAATCTGCACACTCCGCACCAATTAATTGATTAAATCCGCCTCTTTGCCTCCAAAATGCTATTTGAGAGAGATGATGCTTTGCTACGGAATTCGGCAAGGTTAAGAGCGTAAAAAATGGGACGAAAACCTTATAGAATTTCGGGAGGGGCTTGGACGGGGTAAAGTGATTGCAACTTGTTGATATATGATGCTTGGCGAGGGTGTCCAATTTATTTTTCTGCGTGGTTGCCCCCATGCTGAGAGGTGAAGAAAATGGTGCGGTTCGCAAATTGGAATTCGGCAAGGTTAAGAGCGTAAAAAATGGGACGAAAACCTTATAGAATTTCGGGAGGGGTTTGGACGGGGTAAAGTGATTGCAACTTGTTGATATATGATGCTTGGCGAGGGTGTCCAATTTATTTTTCTGCGGGGTTGCCCCCATGATTTTGATGAGGATATTTATTACCATCAAAAGGAATTCTGCCAAACATTTTTGAGGCTCGGCTGCATGGTGATTTGTGATAGTAGTTTGGGCTTTCATGTTCCAGTTTTTCACGCTAAGTTAATGCAGCATAGAAAGTGGGGTACATGAAAAACGGAAAAAACTCATTTAGGGTTTGCTGAATTATCGATATCCGTTAGTTGTCAGAATCCGATATTTGTCCATCGGCAGACTTCGAGTTTCAAAGATTAGCAGGCTGGAGAAGCGTTTCAAGTAGGAATCGGACATTTCAAACAAGGCATGAAGAAGCCCTCGTAAGAACTTCATCACATTTTTCGCAAAATAACAGGCTGCAGTCCATGATTTTCCCGTGTCAGGCAATTTCGCCCTGATGTCGTTTGCCTTATAAGCTCTCTTGCCTGTGCCAAAAGTCGCCTCAATCTCGTTTCTTTCCCCCTTCTTCCGACAGCCTGACCTCCAGTTTTAGCAGGGACTCGCTCATGTCGTTGAACGTGTCCTCGCCAAGGCGTTTGCGGACGGTCACGAACAAAGACGGATCAAAAACAGGGCGTGCGGTAAACGCCTCAAGGCCGAGCATGTACTGCATATAAGGATTCTCACTGATGGCCTGAATCGTTTCGCGGTCGGACTGATTCATCTTGTGCTTTATCAACAGTGCTCCTATGATGATGCGTGCCGACTTGTTGCCGGCTCCACAATGCCTGTTGTTGAGGCGATTATTGTAAATCCGCTCAATCTTGTCCCATGGAAGGGAATCACCGAGTTTCGCCCACCAGTTTTCTTTGGGCAAACCCTCGAGGCTTGTCCAGCACGGGTCAAGTACTATCTGTTTATGCTGTGAACTTTATTTCATTTACTTCAAATTAACACATAAAGGTACTGCTTTTTATCGAATCTGGCAACTTTTTATGCAATTAATTTACTATTAATCAAATAAATGATATTATTCAGCAAACCCTATATATACTAAAGAAATATCTCTTCCGTAGGATAATGATATCAAACGTAGGCATGATGGACCACAGTCCATACTATCATATTGTGTACAATTTGGAAATCTAAGCATTATCTAAATTGTTGCAATTAGGAAGTTCTTACCATCAAATCCTATGAGATATTTTCCGTCCTCACTAACAGCCATAGCAGTTATCTTACGTGTGGTTTTTAAGGTCTTATATATTTCCCCATCCCAATTTAGAATCACAATTTCTGCTCGAAATGTATGCTGCTTGTATTTTTGCAACGCACGTTGTGTAGTAAGCCCCCAATAAAGACAATATACATATTTTTTATTTGAAGTAATATACTTAAAATGAATAGGATTTGACTCCCATATATCGCCTTCATTAATTGTCTTAGAATTAAAAGTGTTCAATCCTTTCTTGAATAGTTTGGTAGTGCCATCGCTGAAATTAAAGAATTCTACAGCAGGGAATAGCTGATATGCAAATGCGCCCTTTTGTTTTGATGGGCAATAGATAAACATTCCATGATTTACAAGCCATGATGGGTATCTTTTATCATATATAATTTTAGAAAGTTCTTCTATCTTCTGCTTATTATCATGGGTGGTTGAACTAAAAATAGCTTGATGCCCATTCTTTTCTTGTCGTCCTACAAAGAAATATTTACCTTTAGATAAAATGAAAGGGTATTTGACTTCAAGAACTAACTCATATGGGCACTCTGACATTGAAGAGATTATGGCTTCACCGTTTCTATGCAGGGTGTCTTTTCTTAACTCGTAGATATATGGATTGCTACGTTCTGTGACAAATATATTTCCATATTCATCCCAAAATGTTATTGGAACACTAAACACATGCGTACCATTTTTACGCTTGTAATACTCTTTTGTAAAGTGCATCGTGTGAGTATTCCAATTTATACTATAACTTTTTAATAACTGATCGCCATATCCTCCAGGAAATTCATAGGTTATATACAATTCATCATGTAAGAGTTTTATCTCTTGAATGTTTTTTATATGAAGAAGAGAATCCTCTTTGAGTAATGACCATGTAATTGTTTGAGGAACTGTTGCAGCTATCTCTCTTGTGTTTGCACAAAACAGCATAACGATAAATACCAAACTGTATAATCGTATCTTTTTATAGTTTAACCACATATTTGAGTATTATTAGATGAAATTTCATAAGAAGAAATGGGAGGACAAATGTATCGTAATGGGCAGTCCTTGATTCTATCATTTTATTTTAATTCTATGGGTTGATACACTTCCAGTTGGTTATTCTGTGATGGCGCACCAAAACTCCCATCACTGCGCCTTACCATCATTCTTGTTCCGACGGACTGCAAAAATGACATAGGTGAAGACATCATCCTATCAATTGTGCGTTTTGCTGTGCTTTCTGTACAAGTTTGCTCCCTGTCGTATTTGTATTTATAAATGGGTGAATGAACCTTATTCATCTTATATAGCTCCCATATGAACAAGCCACTCTCCTCTTCAATTTTAATAATTAACCCCGGTAGACCCCAAAATTTGAATGGCCCATAGGAAATAGGGATATCCAATGTATACCATGCTGTGTAGTTTCTTCCTGCATAATTAATTTGTGCTTTATTACACAGATAGCCAGATAAACGTATTGTATCATCAGGTATAAACTGCCATTCGGGTGTTATCCAATGGGAATCATAGCAAAGTACACCTGCATTTAACATCAGGCGATATTTCTCTTCTCGCAAATGATTTTCCACATCACTGTATAATTCACAAGGATATGTTTGTGTGGGAATGTTTTGTGTTTGTAGACCCTTTTTAGTACGCTCTGTTGCAAGTGAGTCATAATGGAATACAATGTGACTAAAGTCCTTTACAATATGATTTCCAACCTGTATTTTTCTTATGTCCTCTGTAAAATCTTTTTGTCCTGCAAGGTTCTTAAATTTAAATGAATATAGGAGTTCTATATATGCAGTGTCTACACAATGTTTCTTATCCAATATTTGTGGTGCAGGTGGGAACTGTGCATAGACAAACTTGGATATAAGGCAAATTATTAATAATAATACTTTTTTCATTTTGTTTTTAGTTAAGGGTATTAATTTGTTGATTATTCACAAATCTCAAAATTAGTCTCTGTTGCAACTGCATGCGAAGCAGTCACAACAACCTCGTCCATGAAGTATGTCATTTCTGACATAGTAGCTCCCTTCGAGTTGAGGTTTCCGGCGTGGTTTGCAGAACCATTGTCCATAGTGGAATTGCTTGCGCATCCACAGACATTGCCTCCAGAAAGGGATCTCATCTCCCTCTCATTCATAGCACTTTGTGCTAAAGATTGGAATTTTGTTGCATCCATTGTTTAAGAATTTAAAATGTTAATAATATATGAACTATGTACACCGAAGTGTATTTTTATAGTATTCTATATCTTACACGAAATATGAATGTGCGTGGACGAATGTGGTAAAAAATCATATTTTCACGCAAATCAGACGATGTTGAGTTTACATACATTTTGCGATTGAAGATGTTATCGAAAGCCAATGAAAAATACCAACGTTTAATACTGTAATTTATATCTATATCGCCAAGAAAGAAAGATTTATCCTTATTGTTCAGATTGTTGTAAAAGTGAACGGCTTTCATTCTGAGATCTATACCTTTAGGTAAATATAAATTCATAGTAAAATTATTTCTTAGGGTTTTAATGGTGGGTGTAGACCCTCCAAATTGCATTTTTGACTTAGAAACGTAAAGTCCACTTGAATAAGCTACTGACATCCAGTTAAACGGACTACTGTTAAGAGAAAGATTCGTGGAGTATGAATTTCCAGAATATCTCAAGATCTGTTCTTGCTGAAGCAATGGACTATCAAAGTGCGTGTATTTCGCATCAACACTTATTTTTGTTTTTTTCCAGTCGAACCCCTTACTGCTTCGCAAAATGGCCGAATACGAGTTTGAGACTTCGTCTGTTGATCTACTTGTTATTTTTTCTGATACACCATCATAAGTTGTGCCATATAATACATCTGGATGATAGTTAACCCATGTCAAATCAACCCCTGCAAACCACATAGAAACAATGTTCTTATAGTTATATGTAAGGTTTGTCCTATTAATTTGAGCATAAAATAGTTCGTTACTTTCATAAATTGAGAGTTGTCTATAATTGGTCAAAATATAATTTCCATAAAGTGTTTCAATAGAAGGATTGGCATAACCCATACCAAATCCGAACTTTAGTTCATGAAAACCATTGATTGCATACTTGATAGAAAGACTTGGCTCTGTCACAATTTTTTGCTTTAGAGATGACAGACCAATCTGCTGGTCTCTTAAACTATATAAACGGTATATTCCAGACAGTAAAAAATCAAAATAGGTTTTCCCTAATTTATAATTAGCAGTAAGCCCCATACCAACATTTGTCGTTTTCAATGAAATGTCGTTCTGATATTGTTGCAGTGAGCTGCTTAATTTGTCAACAGAAAGATTAAATAGGGCGAATGGGTCTACTGTCAAACGCCCTAAAACTAAAGCTGATAATAAATCTAATTTGTTTTCGGTTGAAATATTAGAACGGTTCACTTGCTGGAGCATGTCATCATCTGATAATATCTTTGGAAAGAAATTTGATGAAACGGACAACTGATGTGGTCTTTTTTCAAAATTCACTTTTGAGAAAAAATCTATTCCGTGATTATTACTTGTACGATAGGTAAAATGAAGCGTGTTTTGAACCGCATAACTATTCATTTTACTAAATTGAGTAACTTTATTTCCTATTTGAACATCACTATGACCATTTGTCGAAGTCAACTCTGATTTTAGTTGTTCTTTTACATAATAATGATTACTGTTGAGCATATAGGTTATGGTACCATAGCCAACACGTTTGTATAGTAATCCATCAATGCTTTCATTTATAATATTTCGTTTCCCATTGGCTAAATAGGTGGTTGTGGTTGCCTGAAGAGTTCTCTCATCTTTATCTTTCAAAAAAGCAATATTCAATCCCAATTCGCCATTTGAACCGATCCTACTTACATGATTGAAAGTAGCTGTATGTGATTGATTAAAATAATAATAACGTTTTCCGATGCCAGGAGTACTAGGCATTGTCATTTCTGTTAAAGCTGTTGTCTTATACCTTGTGCCACCTTCGTCAAATGATCTCAATTCTATTTCCAAATCATTTCCTGAATTATTTCCCTTATAGGTAGCCAACAATTGACTGTTGCGCTTAAAATAAGTGGCGATTAACTCATTATCCCATAGCGCCTTTTTATCAGATCCTACACCTAACGTAGCAATAAGATTGAAAATTTCTTTTACCCCACTTTTGAGTTTTAAGTTGATGGAAGCCCGTTCTTCAGGTTTTAAGTCTTTAAGCGCCTTAATATCTTGGTTATTTTCCAGCACTTGTACTGTACTGATGCTATTAGGGTCTATATTGTTGGTTGCAATTCCATATCTACCTTTCATTAAATCCAACCCCTCGATGTAGAAGTTCTTGATAGGCACTCCTTTATAAGAGATTTGACCGATGTCAGACACTGTTATGCCAGGTAGCCGTTGAAGAACTTGACCAATTGATAAATCATTTGCCTGTTGGAATGCAGAAACACGATAATTGACAGTGTCTCCATTTGCATACACTTTTGGGAACTTTACTACAACATCTTTCAATTGATTAGCACGTTCTTGAACAATCACGTCAATTTTTTGTGATATATTCTTGCACAAAATTGTTACAGGCTCAAAGCTAATATGTGTAATGTGCAGTGCAATACTATCGTTTGGTACAGATAGTGCAATGTGAAATTCGCCTTTTGAATCAGATTGCCCAGAAGCAAGAACGCAATTTTTTTGCTTAACTTTGGAGATAAAAATTGTGGTATATGGCACAAATTCTCCCAATTCCGTTTTAACCACTCCAGTTATTAGAGTAGTCTTAGTTTGTCCTTGTGCCTCAGAATAAGAACAGAGGAGAAATATCAGTAAATATAATGTTGTAAACTTCATAATGGTATGTTTATAAGGGGTATGTTTCTAACTCAAAATTTATCTATAAATGATATTCTTTTTATAATCACTCCACAAATATACAAACATTATTGTTTAATATAAAGATTTTCTGTTTTTTTAAAATTTGTATCTTGTTGGTATTATTAGTATATTTGCAGTGATATTAACTATATATACATTGTTTATATGAACAAAACAATTATTGATTTAAAAGACTTTGAGCTATCTCATAAAGAGAATATCATTGAAAGAAGCCAAAATTTCCAAGCGTATATTGACCAGATGAAGACCTTCGTCTGTAAGAGATATTGAGTTATGTCAAAGACAGGTGTTGGAGCCAAAATGGAGATGATGGTTTCTTACGTGCAATATTAGGTAAAAATGATATGGCCTATATAGATTCATATATCCATACCAGTGCTACGAGTGGGTTAATAGGAACAAATACAAAGCATATAGGTCATAATGATATAGAGTACCTTGATGTGATACTGGAGCGTGATAAAGGTCAGTATCAAACACGTATAGTCATTATAGACGGTGTTTATTCACAAAACGGCGATTTATCCCTTCTTCCTGATTATATAAGGGTATGTAAAAAGCATAATTGCCTACTTATGATGGATGATGCTCACGGCATTGGCGTTATGGGAGATACTGGAAAAGGAACGGCGGAATATTACGATTGTTTAGGAAAGGTTGATATCATCACAGGAACTTTCAGCAAGTCTTTTGGCTGTGTGGGTGGTTTTGTCGCAGCTTCGACCAAGCTCATACAATATCTCAGATACTATGCTGACAGTAATGTATTTTCTGCTGCGATGACACCTCAGGTAGCAGACTCAGCCCTTAAAGCATTGGAGTTAATCAATACTCGTCCAGAAATAAGAAAGAAGCTATGAGAGAATATAACCTATCTGCGCAGAAGACTTACAAAAGAAGGATTTGATATAGGGCCTTCTGAATCCGCTATATTCCCAATAAGGGTAAGAGATAATAAAAAAGTATATGAGATTTCTCGTGAATTGCAAAAAATGAGTATATTTGTAAGCGGAATTACTTATCCTGCTGTAAGAACCAAAGAGGCTCGGTTGCGGGTTAGTGTCTTAGCAACCCATGAGCTTAGTCAGTTGGATGATTTGGTAAATGCACTGGTAACTATACGGAAATCAATTTCTTTTTAATAATTATGGAAGAAAACAAGCCGAAGAGATATAGAAGAACCAAGGTGGATTTAGAGGCTGATATTATAAAATCCGCAGAGAGCCTTATTAAAAAGAAAGGGTTCTCTGCCATGCTTGTTACCGATTTGATTAAAAAAGCGAGGATAGAGCCTCCTGTATTTTATAACCGGTACACTAATCTTGGCGGATTCCTTGACGAATTTGTCAAGAAGTATGATTATTGGTTTAAGGATATTCTTTCGGGTAGCCAATTTCCAACTGACGATGTCAATGGATATATTAGTATCTTTAAGGAAGTACAAAAAGCCCTATCAGAAGGATCTGTCATGTTGGAGCTTTTACGCTGGGAAATTGCAGAAGGTAATGAAACCACAGTACGAACGGCAATGTTACGTGAGATGCATACGTTACCTTTGGTAAAAACTTATGAAAAGAAATTTAAGGGAACTGGCATCGATATTGCAGCGATTTCCGCATTGATTATAGGTGGTATCTATTATCTCAACCTGCATAGGGATCGCTCTCTTTTTTCAGAAATAGATATTAAAAAAGAGAGTGGGAAGAAAAGGATAGAAGATGCAATAGAGATGTTGGGGCACATGATTTACCAGTATAATGAAAGTAAAGACCTAAAATCTATTATTGCTGAAAGGTTCAAGAAAGAAGGCATCAGCCAAGACATAATTGATAAATGTATTTTTTAATATTTCTCCCAATAGTCTATTCTGGCTATTGGGACTTTTGTTTATAAGAGAATATCCTTTACTTTTATTACTATGTAGGGTTTGCTGAATTATCGATATCCGTTAGTTGTCAGAATCCGATATTTGTCCATCGGCAGACTTCGAGTTTCAAAGATTAGCAGGTTGGAGAAGAGCTTCAGGAAGGAATCGGACATTTCAAACAAGGCATGAATAAGCCCTCTTAAGAACTTCATCACATTTTTTCGCAAAATAACAGGCGGCAGTCCATGATTTTCCCGTGTCAGGCAATTTCGCCCTGATGTCGTTTGCCTTATAAACTCTCTTGCCTGTGCCAAAAGTCGCCTCAATCTCGTTTCTTTCCCCGATGTTTTTGGCCATTGCCGTCCGATACTCTTCTGTCAATTGCTCTTTGGAGGGACGACCCAAGGGCTTTCCGCCGATTTCGATTCTCAGGAACCTCAAAATCCTGCGATTGGTCCTGTTCATGTAAATCGTGTCTCCCTCGAATTTCTCAGGGAGACAGCCGAATCGCCTCTTATAGCACCTCAGGTGGGTCATCAGATCGTCGCATTCATTATAGGCCTCCCAGCTGTGATGGTCAATGAAAGTATACCCGTCTACGATGCTTGCCCCGATTTTCCCGCCGAATTCGACCTTCGCTTTGGCTTTCACTCTGACTATCGGGCGGACATGCGGCTGGAAAATGCTTACTATGCGATTGTCGCATTGATGGATTCCTTTCATGAAACACTCGTTTTGAGACAGCAAGCAGCACTCGACATGAATTCGGAAAAATAGAGAGGGATGATAAAGGTTCTTTGATATTCAAGCTTAATTTTCAGATTAGATTCTCGTAAAAGTTAAACACCAGAAATGGACAAATGTATAAAATTAGGGCGCAATATTGAAATGCGCCCTAATTTGTGATTATGTGTGCAATATTTCGGAGAATCAACTTTTGTTGGCCATTCGCATTGTGATAAGAACGGACTTTACACTCATTGGCTGGAAAGGAACGATGATGTCCAAATCGGTGTTGATGATGCAATACACATCCTCTTCAGCGTTGCTTTCTGCTCCAAAGCCATCCTCATCGGCGTAAAATTGTCCATCGGGACAGGTTGTCCAGCACAAAGCATTAAGACCATCTTCAAATTTTGTGTATAGGCCAAAGTAATAAGGCGTTTGCTTGGAATATACGCAAATGCCACTTTCAGAATTTTCAGTAATGCTGCGGTAATTGATTTCGGAGTCATCAATAAGCACTTGACCACGAGAATCCAATATCAATCGGGCTATGCCCTTATTGATGTTGATAAGGACAATCCGTCCGTCACCTTTTTCACAACGCATCGAGACGATTCCTTCACCCTCGTCCAAAGCGTTGGTGAATTCGGATAATTCTTCAATGCCCTCTACCTTCACATAGCCCCTATACTCAGGAAATGTGAAATGCGATTTAAAATCAGCATAATCGTTCTTAATCAAATTCTGCCATTTCATAATTTAGATTATTAAAAAGTTAAACTTCGATACTATTTATTGATATTTTATTCATAACATTCTGAAAACAAGGGCTGTATTTTTCTTGCCTGATATCAGCTGTTCATCTCAACCGGATGGGTGGGAGGAAGCTGGGAATTGCGGGCATCGGTGGCTGCGACGACGTTGCGGGCAAGGTCGAGGAAGGCGGCACCGCTGACTGAGTTCTGGAGAACTACTGGTGTGCCTTCGTCACCACTGCGGCAAATGCTTGCCACAAGCGGAATCTGGCCGAGCAACTTCACGCCGACGGCTTCGGCAAGAAGTTTACCGCCATCTTTGCCGAAAATGAAGTATTTTTCGTCGGGATGGGCTGCTGGAGTGAACCACGACATGTTTTCGACAATGCCGAGAACAGGCACGTTGACCTGCTTGCCCTGGAACATGCTCACACCTTTACGCGCGTCGGCCAAAGCAACTTGCTGAGGCGTGGTGACAACGATTGCGCCGGTGATGGCGAGAGTCTGCACGAGGGTAAGGTGGATGTCGCTGGTGCCCGGAGGCATGTCGATGATGAAGTAATCGAGGTCGCCCCAATTGGCTTCGCCGATGAGTTGCTTGAGGGCGTTGCTTGCCATGCCTCCGCGCCATAGGACTGCTTTGTCCTTATCGACGACGAAACCGATGGAAAGAACTTTGACGCCATATTTTTCGGCTGGAACTATGAGATCGCGACCGTCAACTTTCTCGACGTAGAGAGCTTCGTCCTGAAGTCCGAACATGAGGGGAGCCGACGGGCCGAAAATGTCGGCATCAAGCAGACCGACCTTATAGCCGAGCTGTGCAAGAGCCACGGCAAGGTTGGAGGCGACGGTGGATTTGCCCACACCGCCTTTGCCTGAGGAAACGCCGATGATGTTTTTAACGCCCGGAAGGAGCGTCTCTGGCTTTTGGGGAGCTTGGGCGCGCGTTTTGACGGCGATGTTGCCCTTAATGTCAACTTCAGGTCCGATGAAATTGGTGATGGCTGCTTCAGCCGACTTGACGATTGAGCGGATAAACGGGTCGGTTGGCTTGTCGAAAATGAGAGAGAAAGAGACTTTGTTGCCTTCGATGCGGATGTCGTCCTCGACCATTCCGGCAGCTACGATGTCGTTGCCACTGCCCGGATAGCGGACGGTGTGCAGAGCATCCAATATTAATTTGGGATATAGTTCCATTGTTGTAGTTATGATTAAATGCCTTGACAGCAAGGCGAAAATTCAAAAATATCAATTACAGATGACCTCGCGAGAAGCTGCGGTAGGTGTCCTTTTCAATCTCAACGTCAGGCTCCACGAGAGGAACGTCGGCGGAGAGATGGAATTTGATGTACTTGATGGGAATGCCGCGCTCCATCCATTGGCGCTCATAATACGTCTTGATTTCAAGAATATCATCGGCAATTCCCGAATTATAAAGGTCGTCGGTGTCGATATCGACTTTCAGCTTGTTGAGTTGCACCAGCAGATGCGTGTAGGTGTAGAGGAAAGGGCTGTCGGTCTTGAGATTGACGATTCCATCGGGCTTGAGAATATTCCGATAATTATTAAGGAAGCGGGTGGAAGTGAGGCGCTTATTGACGTTGCTCATCTGCGGGTCGGGGAAAGTAATCCAAATCTCGTCAACCTCCGACGGAGAGAAGAAACGGTCGATAAGTTCGATGCTGGTGCGGAGGAAGGCCACGTTGGAGAGATTCTCCTCGAGAGCCTGCTTGGCGCCTGTCCACATACGCGCACCCTTGATGTCAACGCCGATGAAGTTCCTGCCGGGGAAACGCTGGGCGAGGCCTACAGCATATTCGCCCTTGCCGCAGCCAAGCTCGACGACGATGGGATTGGAATTGTGGAAATAATCGCTGTGCCACTTGCCACGGAAAGGAAATTCCGAAGCATTGATGACTGCAAAAGGATATTGGAGCACATTTTTCATTGTGCTCATCTCAGCGAATTTTTTTAGCTTGTTTTTACCCATTGATTGCCAAGTGGCGCGAAATCAAGGCTTAGCGCAGCAGCTTGAAAGTCTTTAAATTGCCGTTGAGCAGCACCACGTTGACGATGTAGATATGTCCGGAATAGTTGACCGTTTCGATTTGGGCAGTGGTGGCAGCTGGTTGGATGGATTCAAGCATCACGCCGCCCGGTTCGTACATCTTCACGTCCTTGATTTCGATTGAGGACTTGATGTTGAGCACAGTGCCTGAGAAGAAGGCCTTAACCTCGTCGTCGGGAGTGCGGATGAGCTTAGTTGGGCTGCTTGCAATGCGGAATTCCTTCCATTGCTCGGCTACCTTGTAGTTTGCAACAGAATTTTCGGGGACTTTGAGGGTGGTGTTAGGCTGGTCGATACCTGCAAAAACGCTGTCGCCGAGGGCAGGCACCGTTTCAGCATCGCATTTGATGGCCTGAAATGCTGAATCGTTCTGCAAAGCGCGGTCGCCGAGGTAAGTCACGGACGAAGGCAAATAGAGCGACAGCAATTTGGTCCAGCCCGACATGGAATATTTGCCGATGGAATCAGTGTTGGCACCAACTTTGGCTGAAACGATGCTGCTGCAGCCTGCAAGCAGGTAATCACTGACTTTGGTCAAATTGTCGGGAAGAGATATTTGAAGAAGGTCGGCATCGTAATAGAAAGCGCCGTTGCCTACAGATTTGATTTCACTCGGAAGGGTGATATATTTAAGCGGGGAATTAGCGAATGCCCAAGCGCCGATGACCGACAACTTTGTGCAGCCGCTCAAATCGACTGTGGCAAGGCCTGCGTGAGTGAACGCCTCTTCACCGATTGAAGTGAGCTGAGTAGGGAATTTAAGCGTGGTGAGGAGAGAATCGCCAGAGAAAGCTCCAGCACCGATTTTCTCAACCGTTTCGTTGAGAGTAAGGTCGTTGAGAGTGGTGCAATTGGCAAAAGCCTTTTCACCGATAACCGGTGATGAAACCGTGACAGTGGTGAGGGCTGGGCAGTTGGCAAAAGCGTGCGACCCGATGACCTTCACAGTGGCCGGAACAAGCAGGGAATTGAGGAGCGCGCAGCCGTCGAAAGCACCTACACCGATGGAATCGAGAGTGGCAGGGAAAGAAATCGACGTGATGGCCGAATTAGCTCCCAGGGCACCTTCGCCGATGGCAGTGGCGGTGGCAGGCAGCGTGACTGATGAATAATTCTTTCCGAAGAAGCAGAGAGCAGGCACAATGCCGGCAGCATATTCGTGATAGTTGCCGAAAATAGCCTGAGTTGAGGAATAAGCCTGAATAGTAGCGCCACTTAAATCAATTGAAGTCAAGTGATTAAGATTGTCGGCAATAAACTTGAAATCGCGTGCATCCATTGAACCTTTAACGGTAAGTGAAGTGATGGTTGTGTCGCTGATTTGCGAAGAAAGCATACCAGCAGAAGATGTAACTTCCAGAGCATTAGCCGACAAAGCTATTAATGCGGCAGCTATAAAGGAAAAGAATTTATTCATATCATTTGATTTTATTCCGCAAATTTACGAATAGTTTTCAATTTTCAAATCCATAATTAAATAAAAGTGTAACTTACAGGTCTATTTTATAATAATTTGGTGCAAAGAAAGCCATAAAAATACATAAAAAGTGCGGATTCCAAAAAAATGAAATCCGCACTGATATAATTTCAGAAATTTATGATAAAGCGGGGAAAATGTGAGCCGCCGCCTTTATTTCTTTGCGTCAACAGCCTTTTTGATGTCGGCAAAAATGCCTTCGATGGTGCCGAGGCCATTGATGGCCGCATAAATGCCTTCAGCCACGTAGAAATCCTTGAGGGGAGCAGTCTGGTTGTGATAGACCTGCAAACGGCTCTTGATGGTTTCGAGATTGTCGTCGCTGCGGCCGGATTCCTGTCCACGCTTCAACAGACGCTTCACAAGCTCATCCTCAGGAACTTCAAGACCTACAACAACAGTTACGCCAGTGCCACGTTCGGCAAGCATCTTTTTCAAAGCCTTTGCCTGCGGAATGGTGCGTGGAAAACCGTCGAAAATCACTCCTTCCTTAGCCTCTTCAGCCTTTTCGTCGAGGACGCTGGCAAGGATGCTGACCATCAAATCGTCGGGGATAAGCTGCCCTTTTGAGATGAAGGCGTCGGCAGTTTTGCCGAGTTCAGTGCCGCGGCGGATATTGTCGCGGAGAACATCGCCGGTGGAGATGTGGAGAAGATGATAAGTACTGATTAAATTGTCGCTCTGAGTGCCTTTCCCAGCACCGGGAGCACCGAAAATCACAATATTAAGCATTGTCTATATATATGTTTTTATGAAAGATTGCCGCTATTTATCAGCCTGCTCGCTAAGGATGTAGATGTCGCTGAGATTGCGGAGCAGACCGTCGAGGTCGAGTCCGTAGCCGAGGATGAATTTCGACGGGATGCGGAAGCCCACATAATCGGGCATAACGTCGCAGGTGAGCGAATCGGGCTTGAAAAGGAGAGTGGCCAACTTGATGTCGGCAGGATTGTGCTTCCTTAATTTTGCGAAGAGCTGAGTGGCGGTGACGCCAGTATCGACAATGTCCTCCACAATGATGACGGTGCGTCCGGAAATGTCCTCGTTGAGGCCGACAATTTCCTTGACTTCGCCGGTGGAAGAAGTGCCGCAATAAGATTTGTAGCGGATAAAAGTGATTTCTGAATCATTGAAATTGCAGGCTCTGAAGAGGTCGGCGGCAAAAACGAAAGCTCCGTTAAGCACACAAATGAAAATCGGAGATTTACCCGTGCAGTCACGCTTAATCTCTTCAGCCACACGCTGCACCTGGCGCGCAATCTCATCGCGACGTAAGTATGGCTCAAAAGTCATCCCGTTTACAGTAATCTTATCCATAGCGCAAAAAAATTTGCACAAAGGTAAAAAACATTAACCGCGTCACCAAATCAAAATCATATTTTTTGTAAAATAAAGTGGCAAAATGATTTTTAGTTGGGCAATAATGACTGATAAAAGCCGAAAAATGCGTCAAATGGCGGGTTAATAGCGCAAAAATTATTACTTTTACCGCGCTTTTTCGCAAGGCTTTAAAGAAATTACAACAAAATAACAGATGGAAGAGGCAAGAAAATTGACTGGCAAAAAATCCGTTTGGCGTTACACGGGAGAAGCTATCCTGCTTGTAACGCTTGTGGTTTTACCTGCTCTTCTTGTTGGCGGCAAAGGAGCGTTGCAGCTGACGCTGTCGCTTGCTGTGGCCTTTGCAGTGCCGATGCTGATTTACGGACGGACGCGCGGAGCAAGCAACGGAGGAATGTGGGTGCTGATTGCGGCATCGCTGTTGATGTCGGTCGGCATAATCATAAATGTCTGGCAATACACGGTGCTTGCTGGCACTGACGTGGCGCATCCCGTAATGAAAAACGCCGACGCATTCAGATATTTCAATTTTGCCATTTACCTGAGCGGATTGCCTTCGGACATTCACAATGTGGGCTATTCAGGGCTGTCGGTGTTGACAATGCTTCTGTGGAAAGTACTGGGAATAAGCATAGTGTACCCTTTGGCGATGAACATGATGCTGACGCTGACTGCAATTGTGATTAGTGGAAAAATCACGGCACGGCTTTTAGCGGGAAAGATGGACGGGCAGAAGGCTGAATTTTTGGCGATGCTGTTCACTGCCGCCGTGTGCTATTTCATTGGCTGTGCCACTATCCTCCTGAAAGAACCGATGATGTACGTCGGTGTGGCGCTTGTGGGCTACGCGCTTGCTGGATTTGCGAAAAACACCACATTGAAATGGCCTGGTTGGAAGGACATTGTAGCCTTTGCGTGTGGTTGCCTGCTACTCGTCGCTGTGCGTAACACCATGATTTACTTTATGGTTGTCGGTATAATTCTGCTGACGTTCACAAGTGTAAAACTATTGTGGAGGCAATCGGCAGTGCTGCTTGCAATTGCCGCTATGATATTCGTTTTGGTCTCACAATTTGCGCGTTTTTCGCCAAAGGAGTATCTTGGGATACTTAAGAGTGATGCTGTTTCAAAAGATTACTTAATCAGCAATAGGCAATCAGCCTACTCGTCACGGCTGGGAGATTACTTCTCGTATTCGCCAGTGAAAAAGGCGTTGCTGCTTCCGGTGACTTGCACGGTGCAATATGTGGTGCCTTTTCCGTGGAACTTCGGGCGCGACACCGTTTACGGATATTCCGAAGCCTATATGCATGTGAGCTATCCATGGTATGCGATAGGCGGACTGATACTTTTCTTTTTTATCGCCGTGTGGTGGCGCAAAGGCAGCGGAGGGCTGAACCTGTGGGCATTGTGGACACTCGTATGCTGGGCGATAATTGCCTACATGTTTGCTGGATCAGTTTCAAGGTACATTTTACCTTTTGTCCCGTTGTTGATGCCAATGGCAGTAGATATTGTTGACGAATTGGAAAATAAACGGCGAACTGCTGCGTTTAAATATTGGGTTGCTATATATGTAATAATATTGGCAGCCGGACTGATTGTTTGTCATAGCATTAGTGCATGAAAAAATTATTACAAATCAACACTGTGGCAGGTAAGGGTTCTATTGGCTATATCACCGATGAGATAGCCCGAACTTTCATGCGCAACAGCGGCGAGGTTTACATTGCAGCAGGTCAGGGCCGCAGCCTCGTGGATGGCGTGCAGTTTGTGAAAATCGGCAACAGAATTGATGAGTATGCACATGCACTGTTCACAAGGCTCAACGATTCGCACGGGCTTCATTCCGACCGAGCCACAAGCAATCTGATAGAAGAAATAATCCGCATTCAGCCGCAAATCATACATGTACACAATGTTCATGGCTATTACCTTAATTTCCCGATGCTGTTCTCGTTCCTGAAAAAGACAGAAATTCCTGTGGTGATGACCATGCACGACAGTTGGATGATAACCGGGCACTGCACTTCACCGATATATTCCGAATGTCAACTTTACCGCGACGCAAGTTGCCATGATTGCCCTCAGCATGGCAGTTATCCTAAATCCTACATTGACCGGTCGAAAAGAAACATAACCATAAAGAAAGAAATCCTCAGCGATTTCAAGAATTTATTTATTGTGACCGGCAGTGAATGGATGAGCGAACTGGTGCACGAATCGTGGCTTGGCAGCCATCCGATATTTACAATCCCCAACGGCATCAACACCGATGTGTTCCGTCCGCTCCACGATGTGCAGCGCAAACGTGTGCTTGGCGTGGCTAATGTGTGGCACGGCGGAAAAGGCCTTGACGATTTTCTGCGCCTACGTGAACTGCTCCCGTATGATTATGAAATGATGCTCGTGGGACTGGGTAAACGGCAGATTTCCATGCTGCCCCACGGCATAACAGGCCTCGGACATATTGACCATGCTCAGCTTGCATTGCTCTACGATTCAGCCCTCGTCACAGTGAACATGTCGCGCAGCGAAAGTTTCGGAATGACAATAATTGAGTCGATGGCATGCGGCACGCCTGTAATTTCGTTCGACAACACATCGCCGCATGAGATTATCACTCCATCATGCGGAAGGCTTGTGCCTAACGGCGACGTCAAGGCGGTGGCCGATGCGGTGGATGAAATAGACAAGGCGAAGATGACCGGTAATTGCAGAAAAGAAGTGATTGACAAATATTCAAGTAGTATTATGACTGAAAATTACATGAAGCTTTACAACAATATCTCATGAAACTTACGATTATTACAGTATCATTTAATAGGGCTGATGTCATTTCGCGTGCCATTGAAAGCGTTTACCGACAGCTTTATAAGGATTTGGAATATATCGTGATTGACGGAGGCAGCAGCGACAACACTGTGGAGATTCTGGAGCATTGGTCGAAGCGCTTCAAGGGACGGTTGCATTATGTGAGCGAACCCGACAATGGCGTTTACGATGCCATCAATAAAGGCATACGCATGTCGGAAGGCGATGTGATAGGCATACTCCATTCCGATGATTTCTTCACCCAGAACAATATACTTAGCGAAGTTGTCAAGGCTTTTGACGACCCTGAAACTGATATGGTGTATGGCGATGTGCATTTCATCAGCAAGCGCGACATTTACAAGCCGGTGCGCTATTATTCAGCTGAAAATTTCACACGCCGCAGGTTGCGTTACGGCTTCGCGCCGCCGCACCCTTCAATGTATTGCCGCCGTTCGGTGTTTGATAAATACGGGCTTTACAACGACAGCTACAGCATTGCCGGCGACTTTGAATTTTTTGTGAGGGTGCTTTGGAATCAGAAAACCAAGGCACAGTACATTCCGATTGACATGGTGGCCATGCGCCGTGGCGGGCTGAGCACATCGCTGTGGAATGTGCTTTTCACCAATACTTTCGAGAAACTTCGCGCTTTGCGCGACAATAAGATAGGGTCGAATTATTTCTTGATGCTTTTCCGCTACATGATAAGCATGAAGCATTATTTCAAAAAGCCAAAGCAGTTCTAAGCAGATTTTCCATCAGTATTTTTTCGTTTGCTGCATAATTTTTATGCCAATAATTATTATATTCGCAGCAAAAATAAAACCATCGGCATAAATGACGTACGAAGAAGTGATTGTTGAGGCCCGAAAGCATCTGGGGCGGCTGTGCAAGGCGTGTCCAGTGTGCGACGGCAGGGCATGCGGGAATATGATTCCCGGACCTGGCTCGAAGGGGCGTGGAGAACTTGCCGTGCGCAATTATAAGGCTTGGCAGAAATTGTGCGTCTGCATGGACACCATCTGCGAAAATCGTCCTGTGGACATGTCGTTGGACTTTCTTGGAAAAAGATTCAAATATCCCATTTTTGCAGCTCCGATTGGAGCTGTGAACATACATTTCGGCGACCGTTACGATGATATGCAGTACAACGACATTATGGTGTCGGCTTGTGCAAAGGCAGGCATAGCCGCATTCACGGGCGATGGGGTGCTGCCGGCAGTGATGGATTATGCCACTCAGGCCATCGCTAAAAACGGCGGTATCGGAATCCCAACCATAAAGCCGTGGGATATCGGCACAATCCGTAAGAAAGCTGAATTTGTGAAGCGTTCAGGCTCGTTTGCTGTGGCGATGGATATTGATGCAGCCGGTCTGCCGTTTTTGAAAAATTCGCAGCCTCCAGCAGGAAGCAAAACCGTTGAGGAGTTGCGTTCAATAATAAATGAAATCGGCAAGCCGATGATTCTTAAAGGAATCATGACTGTGAAAGGCGCTGAAAAGGCTGTGGAGGCTGGTGCTTCGGCAATTGTGGTGTCGAATCATGGTGGGCGTGTTCTCGACCAATGCCAATCAACAGCCGACGTGCTTGAGGACATTGCGAAAGCAGTCAACGGCCGCATTGCAGTGCTTGTTGACGGTGGAATACGTTCAGGCATCGATGTTTTCAAGGCTTTGGCTCTTGGTGCCGATGGCGTGCTGATTTGCCGTCCGTTTGCAGTTGCCGCTTTCGGGGCTGCGGAAGCTGGCGTGGACTGCTATATCAATAAGTTGGCCTTTGAACTTGAGGACACCATGGCAATGTGCGGTGCCCACAGTCTGAGCGGGATAACCCGCGACATGGTGGCCTATACGCGTGAATGAGAGAATTATTAGATAAATATTGCAATCAATTATATTGAGAATATGCTACATTTCGACAGCGATTACATGGAAGGCGCTCATCCGTTGATTTTAAAGCGGCTTTCCGAAATAAATTTTGATAAAAACGAAGGATATGGGCTTGACCCATATTGCGAAAGTGCCACTGAAAAAATCAGGAAGGCGTGCAATTGCCCTGAGGCGCAGGTGGTTTATCTTGTTGGAGGCACACAGACCAACGCTCTCGTTTCCGATGCCATAATGCATCGTGGCGAAGGCGTGCTTACCCCAAGGACTGGTCATATCAATACTCATGAAGCCGGAGCGATTGAGGGTTGGGGCCATAAAGTGATTGAAATACGCAGCGAATTGAGTAAGATGACTGCCGAGGACATTGCCGACTACGTCGACAAATTCTTTGCCGACGGAAGTTATGAGCACATGGTGCTGCCTACGATGGTGTACATTTCAAATCCTACTGAATACGGCACACTATACAGCCTAAGTGAACTGACGGCAATCAGTAAGGTTTGCCATGAGCGTCACCTTCCGCTTTACATGGACGGTGCGCGGCTCGGCTATGGATTGGCTTCGCCAGGCTACGACGTGACACTTGCCGACATTGCAAGGCTTGTGGATGTGTTCTACATTGGCGGAACAAAGGTGGGCGCGCTTTTTGGCGAGGCTGTCGTGTTTGCAAATCCTAATCTTAATGTCACACTTCGTCTGGTGAAGCATCATGGCGCATTGCTCGCCAAGGGCTGGCTCTTGGGTGTGCAGTTCGACACTCTTTTCACCGACGACCTTTATATGCGCATTTCGGCGAATGCCGTGAATCAGGCGTTGAGGCTCAAACAGGCGTTGCTTGATAAGGGCTATGAGCTGTTTTGCGACTCTATGACGAATCAGCAGTTCGTTGTGCTTGAGAACAGCAAAGTGAAGGAGATGCTGCCGCGTGCAGGATTCAAACTTTGGGAAAAGTTCGACGAAACCCGCAGCGTGGTGCGTTTTGCTACAAGTTGGGCCACTACCGACGAACAGATTAATGAGCTTATAGCTATGCTTTAGTACCTTGCGGCACTGCTAAATGCACGAAGATATGTGCAGAATGTTTTGCACAATCATCATTTCCTTAATGTCGTGGCGGCGTACTATTATGTCGTCGTAATTTGGGTTTTGACTTCTCAATATTACCTTTTGAGCATCGTTGTGCTTGCGGACATACTTCACAAGGCGGTAATCGTCGAGAATCACCACATAGATTTGTCCCCACGCTATCTGTGATATGTTGGGCAGTTCATGCACCACAATGAAGTCGCCATTGCCGATTACCGGCTGCATGCTGTCGCCGCTTACTCTTACAATCCGGCTGTCGAGTGGTATGCCCGGAATGTTGACGGCACCTATTATGTGCTCGTCGGTAAACATCTGTGCGCGTGGAAGATCACCAGCAGTCACGTCAATGTCGTAAATCGGTGTGCCCTTCACGGTGGTTAGTGCATTTTCGCCTACAACCACTGAAGGCGTATGGTCGGGATGCTTGGAATATGGCACATCGGTGCCGTCCTTCAGCCATGCCTTCGACACTCCGAGATTAATCACTATTTTATTGAGCAGGGAATCGTTCACTGGAAGTCTGCCTTTCAGGTATTTCGACAGGTTCGACGGGTCGCAGTCGATGCGGTCGGCAAATTCCGTCTGCGTGCATTTTTGTTCGTGGATTAGGTAACGAATCCGGCTGATTATGTTTTCTGTGGTCATAACGGTGAAATTTTTTCGGCTGCAAGTTACCATTTATTTGGTTATTTACCAAATTAATTGGTAAAAAAACAAGATTTTTCAGCGCTGAGCGCTTGGAAAATCCTGCTATAGAAGAATCAGTCAATATTTTTCTTTTTCCTTGATAAATCCGAAGCCGGATTAATTATCATTGCAATGAGTTCTTTGAAATGCTGATTGCATTGAATCGGTTATTAGCTTAAATTGAATTTCACTGCTTAACGAATGAGCGACTTTTTTAGGCGAAAACCTTGTAATTGTGTGTGAAACTCTTTACCGTGAACACCCTTGCAACATATATCTCGGTCAATGCGTTACGGACGTGAAAAGTGTTCAAACCCAGTTCTGCAATAAAATTGCATAGGTGGCTGGAAAATTCACCTTTTTGAATTGAATTACGGGGGATAAAAATCAAGGAGAATGGGTTGAAAAAATCATCAATGACGAATTTTAGGATAAAGTGCACATTATTATTTATGATTTTTGTATCTTCGCATAAATGAAATAATCTGAATACGGGCTATGGCAGGAAAACAGATATTGACACAGGAACAGAAATTGCAGCAACGGCTGTCGCCGCTGCAACTGCAACTTGTGCCTCTATTGCAGATGAACGGCACAGAGATTGAGGAGAAGGTGCGTCGGGAAATGGACGACAATCCTGCACTTGAGGAATCGGAAACACCTCCAACTGAACAGGTGGACAAGGATGAGGAAGGCGAGACCTTTACCGAGACTGCCGAGGACGTGCAGAAAGCGGATTACGGCGATGATGACGATATTCCGTATTACCGCACATCGGCCAACAACAGCAGTGCCGACGATGAAATCCCCAATGCCGTGGTGATTGCCGAAAATTCGCTTGTTGATTATTTGATGGAACAAATCCATGAACGCGATTTGACCGATGACCAGAACATGATTGCCGAGTACATTATCGGCAACCTTGACAATAACGGATATTTGCATCGCAGCCTGTCGGCAATTACTGATGACATCGTGTTCCAGACTGGCCATGATGTGCCGGAGGAAGAGGTGGATACGGTGCTTCAGGCTGTGCGCGATCTTGACCCTGCAGGCGTGGGTGCCAGCGATTTGCGCGACTGCCTTCTGCTTCAACTTGAACGTGCGGAAGGCACCACCACAAATATGCTTGCCTATAAGGTGATTGATGAGCATTTTGAGGAATTTTCCAAAAAGCATTACGACAAAATCACATCAGCTTTAGGCATTGATGATGAACAGTTGAAGAAGGTGTTTGATGCCATCAGGTCGTTGAATCCAAAGCCTGGGAGTGCCGTTACTGGCGTAGCCGACGATTCCCATTCGCAACAGATTATTCCTGACTTTAATGTGGATATCGATGGCAGAAACTTGAATCTGACGCTCCTCAATAATATTCCTGAATTGCAGATAGCTGAAAGCTACTCAATGCTCTACGACAAGTTTACTGCTAAAAAGCCTGCTGGACGCAAAGAGGAAGAAGCTGCTACCGACATAAAAGATAAGTATGAACGGGCGTCGAACTTCATTAAAGTTCTTCATCAGCGTCAGGAGACGCTTTTCAAGACTATGCGGGCCATAACTTTCCGCCAGCATGAATTTTTCATCACCGGCGACGACACTAAGTTGCACCCGATGATTCTTAAAGATATAGCCGACGACACCGGCTACGATGTGTCGGTAATTTCACGCGCCACAGCCAATAAATACGTCACAACACAATGGGGCGTGTATCCGCTGAAATATTTCTTCAACGAGGGCATTCAGCATGAGTCGGGCGATGAGGTGTCGTCGCGCGAAATTCAGTCGATACTGAAAAAGGTGGTTGAGGCGGAAAACAAGCATAAGCCGTTGAGCGACGAACAGCTATGCGCACTGCTGAAGGACAAAGGTTATGAGATAGCTCGCCGCACGGTGGCAAAATACAGGGAGAAACTTGGCATTCCGGTGGCAAGGCTCCGTAAAGAGATATAGACGATGGAAATGAGTGACAATAAAATAGTCTGTGCAGTGGCGAGATTTTTCTCGTCAGTGATGAGTCCGCTGTTGATGCCGACTTATGGCATATTGATAGCTTTGTGGGCTTCAGTGTTGTGTTATCAGCCTGTGGGCACACGTTTGACGGTGCTGATAGTGGTTTTCGGAATAACTTGCATGTTGCCGATGATTGTGATAGCAGGGATGCACAATCTTAAATTCATCGAGGACAAGCGGTTGATTAAGAAAGAAGAACGCTGGTTGCCGTATCTGTTCACCATAGTGTGCTACTCAGCTGCCGGCTTTTATTTGAACCATGTGCATGCTCCGATGTGGCTTACAATTTTTATAATTGGCGGTGTGGCTTCATGCGTTGTGTCGTTTGTAATCAACTTCTGGTGGAAAATCAGTGCGCATACAGCCGGAGTGGGAGGCCTTTTGGCTTTCATGGTCCGCCTCTATGTGGATGGTTTGGGCGCTTTCAATCTTTTGTGGCTGATATGCATCATGATAATAGTCTGCGGATTTGTCGGTTCATCGCGTATAGCTTTAGGCCGCCACACATTTTTGCAGACTGTAGGAGGTTTTGTAAATGGCTTTGTCTGTATATATGTCGTTTCAGGGCTTGTGTAATGAAAATATATCCTTATGCATTAATGGCTATCTTGGAGGATTTTACCGACAGATTTATTTGCATGGGGAAATATAAATATAATGATAAATTCTTAACAGTATAATAATGAAACCATTAGTAAGCATAATCATGGGCAGCACGTCCGACCTTCCGATTTTGGAAAAGGCGGCAAAACTGCTTGATGAAATGGAGATTCCATTCGAAATGAATGCGCTGTCGGCACACCGCACACCTGCCGAGGTGGAGAAATTCGCGAGAGGTGCGAAAGAGCGTGGGCTGAAGGTGATAATAGCTGCAGCCGGCATGGCAGCCCATCTGCCTGGCGTGATTGCTGCAATGACGCCGCTGCCTGTGATAGGAGTGCCGATTAAATCGACTATTGAGGGTATTGATGCTCTGCTTGCCATTGTGCAGATGCCTCCGGGAATACCTGTAGCCACCGTCGGCATCAACGCCGCTCTCAATGCTGCAATTCTTGCCACTCAAATTCTTGCGCTCACCGACGAGGAAATTGCGAAAAAGGTCGAGACCTACAAGGCTGGACTGGTGCAGAAAATCGTTAAGGCCAACGAGGATTTGAAAGAGGTGAAATATAAGTTCAAGACAAACTGAAAATCGGCTGGTGGCATACGGAATGCTGTCGGCAATTTCTATTTTTTTGACCATGGATGAATTTAATTATCAGCGACGTACGACGACATCGGTTAATATCGGCGGAGTGCCGCTCGGAAGCGACTACCCGATAAGGGTGCAGTCGATGACTTCCACATCGACCGACGACATTGAGGCAAGTGTGGCACAATGCAAACGTATTTGCGATGCTGGCGCTGATTATGTAAGGCTCACCGCGCAGGGCGTGAAGGAGGCTGAAAGTATAGGCGTTATCCGCCAAAGACTTCGTGCCGACGGCTACACTGCACCGCTTGTGGCTGACATACATTTCAATCCAAAAGCAGCCTTTGCAGCGGCAAAAGTCACCGATAAAGTGCGAATCAACCCTGGAAACTTCGTTGATGTGGCGCGTACGTTCAAAAAATTGACCTATACCGATGAGGAATATGCCAAGGAACTGCAAAAAATCCACGATGCACTTGTGCCTTTCATAGCCGTTTGCCGTGAACATGGCACTGCGGTGCGGCTTGGAGTGAATCATGGTTCGCTCAGCGACCGCATCATGAGCCGATATGGCAACACCCCTGTCGGCATGGTGGAATCGGTTATGGAGTTTCTGCGCGTGTTCGTTGAGGAAAAGTTCATGGATGTGGTGATTTCAATGAAAGCGTCGAACACTGTGGTGATGGTGGAGTCGGTCCGAAGGCTGATTAAGGCTATGGACGATGAAAACATGCATTTCCCGCTGCATCTTGGCGTTACTGAGGCTGGCGACGGCGAGGACGGACGCATAAAATCGGCTGTTGGAATCGGTACTCTGCTTGCGGATGGAATTGGCGACACCATCAGAGTTTCGCTCAGCGAAGAGCCTGAAGTGGAATTGCCTGTGGCACGCAAACTTGTTGAATACATCACAAGTCGCGCAGGTCACAAACCGATAAGAGGCAAAGTAAGTAAAGGTTATAATCCAGTTCAGCCAGAACGGCGTTCAACTGAAGCCGTAGGCATGATAGGTGGAAATAAATTGCCGATAATAATCGCATCGTGTGCACCAAGTGATATTAAAGGCGGTTTGCACCCCGATTTCTATTTTTGCGCTGACGGAAAAGTTGAGGAAGATGGATTTAATTTCATTGTTCCTTCCGAGCAATATAAAGGCAGAAAGAACACATCGCCATTGTTCAGTATGTCGGAATCAGCCGACTTATCGGCTTGCAATGCACCGTTGAAGTGGCTTAAAGTTCCTGCCGATACGCCAATTTCGCAACTCGAATTTCTTAAAGACGACAAAACCACTGTAATTGTAGTTGAGGCAGCGAATGTGAATGTCACAGGCAGTCAGCAGGCCTTTCTGCATGGCTTGATTGATGCCGGAATCAGCGTTCCGACAGTGATTTTGAACAATTATGCCGACAGCGATAAGGAATGGATAGAAGTGAAAGCCGGAGCTGATTTCGGCACATTGCTGCTCAACGGATTCCGTGACGGTATATGGCTTGAAGCACCTAATCTTTCCAATATTGATGATGTGGTGCGTTATGAGTTTGGCATACTTCAGGCAGCGCGTCTGCGAATGAGTAAGACGGAATTCATTTCCTGCCCAAGTTGCGGGCGAACCCTTTTTGACCTGCAAGCCACAGTGCATCAGGTGAAAATTGCCACGTCCCACCTCACACATCTGAAGATTGGCATAATGGGTTGCATTGTGAACGGCCCAGGCGAAATGGCGGATGCCGATTACGGCTATGTAGGCGCAGCAGCTGGCAAGGTAAGCCTTTACAAGAACAAGATATGCGTGGAACGGAACATTTCGGCTGACGAGGCAATCCCGCATTTAATCTCTTTAATTAAGGCCAACGGTGATTGGATTGACCCGAAATGATGCGTTAACTAAGCTAAATGTACCCCGAAAATGAAGAAAATATTTATAATAGTACTGTTTGTGATGAGCTGGATGTTTTTTGACACGGCTGAAGGTGCGGATTGGGCACAGTTCGGACGATATGAAAATGGAAACAAGGAATTGACGGAGAGGCCTGAAGCCGTGATGTTCGGCAATTCCATAACGGATTTCTGGATTGAACGTGATTCAGCGTTTTTCGCCGAGAATCATTTGGCCGACCGTGGAATATCCGGTCAAACAACTGTGCAGATGCTGGCCCGTTTCCGTCAGGACGTGCTAAGTCTGAATCCTAAGGCAGTAGTGATAATGGCCGGCATCAACGATATTGCTGAGAACAACGGACCGATAAAGCTTGAAAATGTGCTTGGCAACATCCAGTCGATGTGCGAACTCGCTGAACTGCACAGCATTAAAGTAGTGCTATGCTCGGTCACTCCGTGCGACTCCTTTCCGTGGAATCCAGATATAAAGCCTGCTGCTAAAATTTTAAGGCTCAATGCCATGATAAAGAAATATGCCGAAAAGAAAGGAATTCCTTACGTGGATTACTATTCGGCTATGGTCGGAAAGCGTGGAGAAATGCGGCCTGAACTCACTGTAGATGGTTGTCATCCAAACATTAAAGGCTACAAGGTGATGGAACCAATTGTGCTTGGCGTAATAAAGAAAATCACAGCCCCCTTAATGCCAAAATACAGATAAAAGCGGAAAATTTTCAAAATCAAAGTAAAAATATCTATATTTGCCAATAGCATTTATGAGTGCCACATGATTAAACTTAAATTAATACTGACATTAATATTATTGGCCGTTTGCCAGCAATCCATATTCGCTGAAGAGAGTGTGGACGAGCTGCTTAACAGGCTTGATGCCACCATTGCCGAAAAGGCGAAATATGCTCAAATTAAAGAGCGTAAAATTAATGATTACAAGCGGTTGGCGGCGACAACGACAGATATGAGGCAACGATATGGATATTATGGGCGATTGTTTGATGAATACCGCTCTTACCGCACTGATTCTGCCATGCGCTATGCCTCACTGAAAATGGCTATTGCAAAGAAATTGGGCGATTCTGACCTTTTATGCGATTCCCGCCTTAACTATGCCGACATCTATAGCCTGACAGGAATGTTCAAAGAAGCTGTTGATATGCTTAACACTGTCAACCGTAAATCGGTGCCTAAATATCTTATTCCATATTATTACCATCTGCACAAGAACACTTATGGACTTATGGGTGACTATGCGGTGAATGAGCCTGTTAAGCAGCTTTACAACAGATTGTCTGCGCAATATCGGGATTCGCTGCTCGCTTTGAAGACAGATGAGTATATCGTCATAATGGCTGAAAAACTGGTTGTAGAAAAGCGTTATGATGAAGCCATTAAGATGATAAATTCTGTGATGAGCAAATTGAAGGAGAGCGACCATAACCGTGCATTTTTCACCTATTCATTGGCTCAAATATATAAAGGTAAAGGAAATGTAGAGGAAGAGGAGCGCAACCTTGCACTTTCTTCCATCAACGATTTGCAGTCGGCTGTGAAGGAATACGTTTCGCTTCGCCAACTTGCCAATCTGCTTTACCATGAAGGCGATGTTGACCACGCATATAAGTATCTGCGCTGTTCCATGGAGGATGCCAAAGAGTGCAACGCGCGGATGCGCACAATAGAAATAGGCGATATTTTCCCTATTGTTGATAATGCCTATAATCAGAAAAAAGAGGAACAGAAGAGAAACATAGTAATTGGACTTTTCGCCATAAGTGTGTTATCTATTTTTCTGATAATCACTATATTCTTCGTGTTCCGACAAATGCGCAAATTGAGTGTCGCAAGGCAAAATCTGCATTCTGCGAACGATGAACTCAGTGCCCTTAATGCCACACTTGTGGAGGTGAATAAGGAGTTGAACACGTCGAATGAGCGATTGAAGCAGACTAATGACATCCTTACTGAAACCAATGTGATTAAGGAGGAATATATCGGGCGATATATGGACCAGTGCTCCACCTATATAGAGAAATTCGAGACTTACAGGAAAATGCTCTTTAAGATTGTGGCGAGCCACAATATGACCAAACTTGCCGAAGCCGTGAAATCAACAGCGTTAATCGACCATGAATTGAAGGATTTCTATAGCAATTTCGACGAGACTTTCCTGCGCCTGTTCCCGAATTTTGTTGACGACTTTAATAAACTTCTCTGCGACGGAGAAAAAATATACCCTAAAACGCCGGATGCCCTAAATACTGAATTGAGAATTTATGCCCTTATCCGTCTTGGCATCACCGACAGTGTGAAGATAGCACAGTTCCTGCGCTATTCAGTGACCACAATATACAATTACCGCACGCGAATCCGCAACAAAGCCATCGGCGAGCGTGAAGAATTTGAGGATAAAGTGATGAAAATTGGATTTTGAAAGGAATTTTCTATGGAAAAACTTTAAACTTCCACTACTTTTTTTAATTGCACTTTTAAGGGTAAATACCTGAAAAATAGCAGAATATCTAAATTCGGATGTTCTGATTCACTATATTTTGACTAACTATATATAAAAGGTGAGGATTTGATAAATAAATTTGCATCGTGAGTTTTCAAAGTCAGCACGGGTTGCTGTGTAGCTGAAAACAGAGCATAAACCAATAAATAGCCAATTAATTTACACTTATAAACCAATCTTACATGGACAAAAAGAATTACAAATCTCTAAATTCAAAGTTGCGCTTTCTGAGCCTTGCGCTTGGATTGCTGATGGCTGTGAATGTGTTCGCACAGGAAATTACTGTGACGGGGCACGTGAAGGATGCTTCGGGTGAACCGATTATCGGTGCGACTGTGTTGGAACAGGGCACTAAAAACGGTACTGCCACTGACATGGACGGTAATTTCTCCTTGAAAGCTTCTCCTAAGGCAGTGTTGACTTTCTCCTATTTGGGCTGTACCACACAGGAAGTGAAAGTCAATGGTCAGACTCAATTAATGATTGAATTGAAGGACAATTCACAAGTGCTTAATGAAGTGGTTGTGGTTGGCTACGGCACAATGAAAAAGAAGGATTTGACTGGTGCTGTGGCATCAGTAGGGAAGAAGGATTTGCAAAGCAGTCCGCTTTCAAATGTCGGTCAGGCACTTCAAGGCAAACTCAGTGGCGTAAACGTTGTGGATGCCGGCACTCCAGGTGATAATGTCACCATTAAAATCCGTGGTTTGGGCACAATCAACGACAGTGACCCGCTTTACGTAATAGATGGTATTCCTACTGATTTAGGCATTACATCATTGAATATGGCTGATATTGACCGCGTGGATGTGCTTAAAGATGCATCGGCAACAGCCATTTACGGCTCGCGTGGTGCCAACGGCGTGGTGATGATTACCACTAAACGTGGCCAAAAAGGTGATGGCCGAATTCAGTTCTCCGGCAACTGGGCAGTGCAGAATGCCACGAGTATGCCCACTATGCTTAATGCGCAGCAATATGCGGCATTGAGCAATGATATGCTTTCAAATGCAGGTTACACCACCAATCCTGAGTGGGCTGACCCAACATCGTTGACGGCAGGCACTGATTGGCTTGATGAAATGTTCCGCACCGGTTTCAAGCAGGATTATTCAGTAAGCTATTCCGGAGGTTCCGACAAGAATCAATATTACATTTCCGGCGGTTTCCTTGACCAGACAGGTATAATTCAAAGTGTGAAATACCGCCGATTCAATTTCCAAGTCAACAACGACGCTCAAGTGAAGCCATGGCTGAAAATGACCACGAGCGTTACGTTCAGCGCCGATTTGAAGAAACACGGCAGTTACAGCGTGGGTGATGCCATGAAGGCACTGCCGACGCAGGCAATCTACAATGAGGACGGAACTTATGCCGGCCCTTCAGGCAATTCCTACTGGTACGGCAGCATCCGTAACCCGATAGGCACAATCAACGTGAACAAGAACGACACTAAAGGTTATAATCTCCTTGCCAACATAATGGGGGAAATCTCCTTTACCAATTGGCTGAAACTCCGCAGCACATTCGGCTATGATGCCAAATGGTGGTTCATCGACAATTTCACTCCTAAATATAATTGGTCGCCTACACCTGTAAGCCAGTCATCACGCTACAAGAGCGACAACAAGTCGTTCACTTATTTGTGGGATAATTATTTCCTTAGCGATTACACATTCGCGCAGAAACACCACATTGAGGTTATGGCCGGAACATCGGCACAATGGTGCAACTTCGATTACCTGAATGCACAGAAGAACATCTTCCTTTTCGACAATATCCATGAGATGGACAATGGCCAGAAGATGTATTCCATTGGCGGAAGTGCAAGTGATTGGTCACTGCTTTCCTTCATGGGACGTGTAAATTACAGCTATGATAACCGCTATCTGCTTACAGCCACTGTACGTCGCGACGGTTCCTCCAGATTTGGAAAGGACAACCGTTGGGGTACTTTCCCGTCGGTTTCGGCAGCATGGAGAATATCTGAAGAAAGCTTCTTCCAAAAGGACGCATGGAACATCAACGATTTGAAACTCCGTGTAGGCTACGGTGTGACTGGTAATCAGAACATCGGAAACTATGCTTTCCTTGCCACTTACAACACGAGCGTCTATCCTTTCAACGGATCAAGTCAGGCGGCTCTCGTCTCCAACACGCTAAGCAATCCGAGCATTCATTGGGAGGAAGTCCGCCAGGCAAACATCGGTATAGATTTGTCGATGTTCCGTTCAAGGCTGAATTTCTCACTTGATGCTTATATCAAGAATACCCACGACATGCTTGTGAAGGCCACAATCCCAATCACATCAGGATTTGAGGACACATTCACCACTTACACAAATGCAGGCAAAGTCAGCAACAGAGGTGTGGAAATGTCGCTCAATACGGTTAACCTGCAAGGTGAATTCGGTTGGGAAACAAGTGTTACGGCTACTTACAACCGCAACCGCATAAAGGATTTGAACAGCGACACGCCGATGTATATCAATCAGGTGAACAACTCCTATTTGACAATGCTTGCCAAAGATTACCCAATCAATGTGTTCTATGGCTATGTCACCGACGGCATTTTCCAGAATGCCCAAGAGGTTGCCAACCATGCCACCCAAGCTGGTGCTGAACCAGGTGACATCCGCTTCAAGGACCTCAACAATGATGGCGTAATTAATGATAAGGACCGTACGGTAATAGGAAATCCTAATCCCGATTGGCTGTTCTCAATGAACAACACATTCACTTATCACGGGCTTGAATTATCAATATTCTTCCAGGGCGTGGCAGGCAACGACATTTACAATGCCAACAACATTGACAATGAAGGTATGGCAGCCGCATATAATCAGACGTCAGAAGTGCTAAAACGCTGGACTGGCGAAGGCACAAGCAATTCAATGCCACGTGCAGTGTGGGGCGACCCGAACCAAAACTCGCGCGTTTCCGACAGATTTATCGAAAATGGCTCTTATCTGCGCCTCAAAAACATCACTCTTGCTTATAACTTGCCGCAGGCTTTGCTGAAGAAAATTCAGTTCAACAGCGCAAAGGTTTATTTCTCATGTGAGAATGTGGTCACAATAACAAGTTATTCCGGATTCGACCCTGAGGTGGCTATCAATGGCATCGACAGCAGCCGCTATCCAATTTCGAGGACATTTAGCCTTGGTGTAAACTTTAATTTTTAAAAATTGACGAAAATGAAAAATAGAATATTAAATACGATATTTGTTGCGGCACTTTTGATGCTTGCTTCATGTCAGGATTTTCTCGATAAATCGCCAAGTTATGCCGTGGATCCGTCAACCACAATGACCGATTCAATGGCCATGGCCTTAACTAATGCCTGCTACAAGCCGTTGCAGTCGTCGAACCTGTACAATATGCGCCTATGGTGTACCGACATTATTGCCGGCAACAGCGTTGTGGGTGCAGGTGGCGGAACTGACGGACTTGAAACCGTGCAGGCATCCAATTTCATAACCCACACTGATAGCGAATATGCACTTTATGTGTGGCGCTCACCTTGGGTGGGAATCGGACGTTGCAACATCATCCTGACAAGCCTTCCCAATGCCAATATCAGCGAGTCGGTGAAGAACCGCTCGATGGGTGAGGCTTATTTCCTCCGTGCCCATTACTATTACATTCTGGTGCGTCTTTTCGGCGGTGTGCCATTGCGCCTTGAACCATACGAACCGGGTACAAGCACATCTATAGCCCGTAGCACCAAGGAAGAAGTGTATGCGCAGATTATCTCCGACCTTCAGAATGCAATAGCCTTGCTGCCTGCAAAGAGCGAATATGGCGATAAGGATTTGGGCCGTGCCTGCAAGGATGCTGCATTGACGCAGCTTGCCGATGTGTATCTCACGCTCGCACCTAATAATAAAGAATACTATAATGAAGTAGTTTCACTTTGTAACCAGATAGAGGCTCTCGGTTACGACCTTACACAATGCAGTTTTGCCGACAATTTCAACGGTAAGGACAAGAATGGCCCTGAATCCATATTTGAAGTGCAATATTCAGGCAGCACTGATTATGATTTTTGGGCAACGGACAATCAGTCCTCATGGCTTTCCACTTTCATGGGACCACGCAATTCCAATATCGTTGCCGGTGGTTACGGCTGGAACTTGCCTACCGATGAATTCATGAGTCAATGGGAAGCAGGCGATAAGCGCAAGGACATAACAGTTCTGTATGACGGTTGCCCGAAGTTCGACGGCAACGCTTACAAGTCCTCATGGTCGAATACCGGTTACAATGTCCGCAAGTTCTTGATGACAAAGAACCAGTCGGCGGAGTACAACACCAGCGACGAGAATTTCGTTGTCTATCGTTATGCACAAGTCCTGCTGATGAAGGCAGAAGCGTTGAATGAGATGGGCAGTACCACCGAGGCTGTAAAGCCAATCAATATTGTGCGTGAACGTGCTGGTCTTGGCGACATTCCAAACACAGTTACCCAATCGGAACTCCGCAATATGATTATTCATGAGAACCGCATGGAATTCGCATTCGAAGGACATCGTTGGTTCGACATGATTCGTATCAACAATGGCGAATATGCGCTGTCGTTCCTGAAATCAATCGGCAAGTCGAATGTTACTGCCGAGAGGTTGCTCCTGCCGATTCCACAGACGGAAATAGACTCGAATCCATTAATGACACAGAATCCTGGATATTAATCTTTAATAAGTTAGCTTACAATGAAAAAATATATTTTTAGAATTGCCTTGATGATTGTGGCGAGCATGTTTGCCACGGCATGTTCAAGTGATTTCATGGAACTTGACAAAGGCAGCGACACGCTCACTCTCACTCCGTCGGCAACGCAATTGACGCTTACCGAGGCCAATCACAGTGCGGATGGCCTGACTTTGGAGTGGACCACAGGCACAAACTACGGAACTGGTAACAAAATCAATTATGTGCTGCAATTTTCCGCCAATGGGAACACATATAATGATACCATCGGCAACGGAGTTTACAAATGGTCGAAAACCGTGGGCGATTTGAACACTTATCTTGCTGAAAAACTTGGAATAGGTTATGGCGAAACTGTGAATGTGAATGCCAAAGTGATAGCTGATGTGGCTGGTTACACCGATAAGACACAAACGTCGGAAGCCAATATCGCAGTAACCACATATCAGCCGGTTACCAGCACATTGTTCATCATG
This sequence comes from Muribaculaceae bacterium, assembly GCA_022484565.1. GTDB lineage: Bacteria > Bacteroidota > Bacteroidia > Bacteroidales > Muribaculaceae > JAKVKZ01. The sequence goes on along the minus strand of JAKVKZ010000004.1, from coordinate 48,121 downwards.
GGCAGTGCCACAAATGCAGGTACTGATGCTTCCAAAGCAATCAGCATGACCCGCACCGATGCCGGTCAATTCACTTGGATTGGCCCGCTCACAGCCGGCACGTTCAAGTTCATCACCACTAAAGGAAGCCTAATCCCATCATATAACCGCGATGCCAACAACGCCGCAGGCACGGGACTCGTTTACCGTTCAAGCGACAGCGAGGCTGATGAAGGTTTCACAGTAACCGCGGCTGGCAATTATGAAGTGAAAGTTGACCTTCTGAAAATGACGTGTACAGTTGCAAAATCAACAGCTTCGGGCGAACGTTTCAATGATGTCTATTTCGTAGGTTCGTTCACTAACTGGGGCTTCGTGAGAATGACCAAGGACGTTCTTCGCAAGAATCTTTGGCATTATGGTGAAATGTTCACATGGAACGGTTCAGGCGAATTCAAGTTCGGTACTGTAAGCGGCAGTTGGGACAATATGCTTGTCGCATCGAGCGCAGGCGCTCCTTACACAAGCACCGTAGTGGTGTACAACAGCAGCAACGACAACAAGTGGGCACTTACTGAAGCGCAATGCGGCAAAGCCTACAAGATTATGCTTGACGTGACCATTGGCAGCGAGAAGATGGTGATGACGCCGTTCACTCCTTATGCCGGACTTTATCTCGTAGGCGACGCAACGCCTAATGGCTGGACACTCAGCAGCGCCACCGCCATGACTGCCGATGCAAGCAATCCTTACTTGTTCACATGGACTGGAGCCTTGAAGGCAGGTGAAATGAAGATTTCATGCGACAAGAAGAGCGACTGGATGGGTGCATGGTTTATGGCCGATGCTTCAGATAAGGCGCCTACAGGAGGCGTTGAAAATGCAGTGTTCGTTGACAAGAGTGATGCCACATTCAAGGCAATGTATCCTGATGTTGCCATAGGTGACGTGGATATGAAGTGGAAGATAGCCACAGCAGGCACTTACATCATCACCCTCAACCAACTTAAGGAGACAATATCAATAGTCAAGCAATAAATATAACGGATGATGTGGCTGCGAATATTAGCAGGCCGCAGCCACATCATATTAAATCAAATAAGGAAATGAAAAGAACGTTTTTTGCAGTTGCAATTCTTATAGGTCTTACGGCATGTGGAGGCAGCAGTAGTGGAGGTGATGAACCGATACCAACGCCAAGCACCGACGTGAACGAGGTGACAAGCGTGACACAGGTCAACTCCAACATATATGTGAATCTCACAACCGATAAGGCAATCTATTCTCCTGGTGATGTGGTTACGTTTACAGCCGATAATTTGCCTTCAGGAACAACGAAAATACGCTATCGCAACAACACCGATGTGATAGCCACAGCCAGCATGACTTCAAAGACGTGGACATGGACAGCACCATCCACCGACGGAACCGGCTATATGGTTGACCTGTACCAGACGGGCACCGATGGTAGCGAAACGATAGTAGGCTCAATTGCCGTGGATGTGTCGAGCAGTTGGAAACTGTTCCCACGTTATGGCTTTGTTAGCAATTACGGCAGCGACAAGACGGCAAGCCAGACCGCCAATGAAATGGATTGGCTTAACCGTTGCCATATCAATGGAGTGCAGTTCTACGACTGGCATTACAAGCATCACTGGCCACTTGGCGGCACTCGCGACAATCCGCTTGACAGCTACACCGACATAGCCAACCGCACAATCTACCGCAGCTCAATTCAGAATTATATCACGGCACAGCATGCCCACGGCATGAAAGCCATGTTCTATAACCTTTGTTATGGCGCTCTAAAGGACGCATCTACAGATGGTGTAAAGACGGAATGGTACGCCTACAAGGACAAGTCACATACCAATTTAGACTTCCTGTCGATGGCTGAAAGTTGGAAGAGCGACATATTCCTTATGGATCCGTCGAACACTGAATGGCAGGCCTATATGGCTCAGCGCAACGATGATGTGTATCACAATTATGATTTCGACGGCTATCATATCGATCAAGTAGGCGACCGTGGCTCGCGTTACACCTATGATGGAACGTCAATAAATATGCCAAGTGCTTTTGCAGCGTTCATAAAAGCCATGAAGGCAAAACATTCAGGCAAAAGTCTTGTGATGAATGCCGTTGGCGGTTATGGCGACCAGCAGATTGCCGGAACAGGCGATGTGGATTTCCTTTATAACGAAGTGTGGGGGAATCAGGACCAATTTAAGGATTTGCTGACGATAATAAAGGCTAACAACACATACAGCAGCAATACTCTGAAGACAGTGTTTGCCGCTTATATGAACTACAACAAGAGCAATGGAACATTCAACACCCCTGGCGTGTTGCTGACGGATGCCATCATGTTTGCCCTCGGTGGCTCTCATCTTGAACTTGGCGGTGACCATAACCTTTGCAGCGAGTATTTCCCGACTTCGCGCCTCACTATGCCGACTTCGCTTAGAACACAGCTTACCAGTTATTATGATTTCATGACCGGATATGAAAATCTGCTCCGTGGCTCTATTGGCACAGAAAACAATTCATTGGCAATTGCAAGCAGCACCCACAAGTTTAACGCTTGGGAGCCAAAGACGGGCTACATCAACTACTACTGCAAGCAGATTGGCGCAAAGCAAGTGATACATCTGTTCAATATGCTTAATGCAAACGGTACAAGTTGGCGAGATATTGACGGAACAATGCCTTCCCCTACTGAACAGAAGTCGATAAAATTGACAATCAGCTACACGACAAAAATCAATAAGATTTGGGTGGCTTCGCCTGACTATATCGGCGGCGTTCCGCAGGAATTGACCTTCAAGCAGAGCAAGGGAACAGTGACATTCACGATACCATCCTTGAAATATTGGGATATGATAGTCATCCAATAATAGTGATACAATGAATTTCGGTAAGAAAGATTTAGCGGTTTTGATACTGGCCGTCGTAATGGCGGCCTTTACCGAAGCCCAGGCAATCAACTGCACTTCCTTTGCCGCAAGTGGCAATGAGGTGACATTCCGTATGGACGATAATTCCGCGCTGCAAATGAAGCTTTGCAGCCAGTCGATGATAAGAATGTGGCTGTCGGCCGATGGCTCATTGAAGCGTTCCAATCCATCTTTTGCCGTCGTGAATGAGGCATTGGAGGATGTGGGGACGGTCAGTGTGGACAATCAGACTTCATGCTATGAAATATTCACGTCAAAATTGCGCATCAGGGTGAATAAATCGCCCATGAGCATTCAGATATTCGATAAATATCAGAAATTGATTTTCAGTGATTTCACCGACAAGGGACACATCATCAAAGGCACTCAGAAGGTGGAAAACAAGACTATGCGGCGCGATGAGCATTTCTTCGGGCTTGGCGAGAAGACGGGGAAACTCGACCGCCGTGGCGAGAGCTATAAGATGTGGAACAGCGACCGTCCGTGCTACAGCACAACGGAAGATCCTCTCTACAAAAGCATACCTTTCTTCATGAGCAATTACCATTACGGCATATTCCTCGACAATACCTATAAGACCGAATTCAAGTTCGGCACGGAAAATCGTGAATATTACAGTTTTGAAGTACCTGACGGCGAGATGATTTATTATTTCATCTATGGAAAGGACTACAAGGATATTATCGGTCAATACACTCAATTGACAGGCTCGCCAATTATGCCGCCACGTTGGGCGATGGGCTTTGCCCAATGCCGCGGACTGCTGACAAATGAGAAGTTGACACGCGAAATTGCCGAAGGTTACCGCAAACGTGGCATTCCATGCGACATAATCTATCAGGATATCGGTTGGACGGAATATCTTCAGGATTTCAACTGGAAAAGGGCAAATTATACCGACCCGAAAGGTATGTTGGCCGACCTGCACAAAATGGGATTCCATGTCATTGTGTCGCAGGACCCTGTGGTTTCGCAGAGCAATAAGGTGCAATGGCACGAGGCCGACAGCCTCGGATATTTTGCCAAGGACGTGCGCACCGGCAAAAGTTATGACATGCCTTGGCCATGGGGCGGAAATTGCGGGGTGGTTGACTTCACTTTGCCCGCTGTGGCCGATTGGTGGGGACAATATCAGCAAAAATCCATTAGCGATGGAGTTGACGGATTTTGGACCGACATGGGCGAACCTGCATGGAGCAACGAAGACCAGCCTGAGCGTCTGCTGATGAGGCATTATGCTGGCACTCACGCTGAAATCCACAATGTGTATGGCTTAAATTGGAATAAAGTTGTGAAAGAGCAGTTTGAAAAGCGCAATCCAGGCCTCCGGCCGTTCCAGATGACGCGCTCCACATTCGCAGGCGCTCAACGTTACACTTTCGGGTGGACAGGCGACAGCGGCAATGGCGATGATGTGCTACAAGGCTGGCAACAGATGGCAAATCAAATTCCAGTTCTGCTTTCCGATGGACTTGGAGTGATGCCGTTCACCACTTGCGATATTTCTGGCTATTGTGGAGATATTCATGACTATCCAGCTATGGCGGAGCTATATACCCGTTGGGTTCAGATGGGGGCGTTCACACCGCTGAGCCGCATTCATCATGAAGGCAACAATGCCGTTGAGCCATGGCTATTCGGAGAGGAAGCCGAAAAGAATGTGCGTAAGGCAATTGAACTGAAATACACATTGCTGCCTTACATTTACACTTTTGCGCGTGAGGCACACGACACGGGACTCCCGATAATGCGCGCCATGATGCTTGAATATCCATCCGATGCCGAAACCTACTCTTGCGATGAGCAATTCATGCTCGGCGACCAGCTGCTGGTGGCTCCTGTGGTGAAGAAGGGCGCGGTTTCCCGTAATCTTTATTTGCCCGAAGGGAAATGGATAAATTATAACGACAAACGCACCATTTATGCAGGCGGAAGTTTTGTCACTGTGGATGCTCCATTGAGCGTAGTGCCGATGTTCGTCAAGCAGGGGTCGATAATCCCCACAATGCCGGCAATGAACTATAGCAATGAACATAAGAACTGCGCTGTGACTTATCAGATATTCCCCGCTGAAAATGGCGGCAAATGCTCGTTCACTCTTTATGAGGACAATGGTAATGACTTGGGCTACTTGCGTGAGCAGTGGGCAAAAACGCCTATCGCCTGCTCAAGCGAAATCTGTAAATATTCCATAGCGGTAAGTGCCCGTCAGGGTAAAGGCTATGAAGTGCCGCAGCGGAGCCAGATTATGGAAGTGTATATGCCATACGCGCCAAAATCAGTAATGATTGGCGGAGTGAAAGTGAAGAAAATCAGTGCCGACAAGTTCGGAAACGCTAATGCTAAAACAGCCGACTCCGCTACATGGACATGGGACAAAACAAAAGGCGCATGTTCAGTGCGGCTTGCTGATACAGGCAAAGAAACAAACATAGAAATTAATTATTAACAAGACCAAAACAATAGAATTATGATTAAAAATTATCTTATGAACTTATTCATGGCCGGCTTGCTGCTTTGCGGAGCTGCAACTGCCAATGCCATGTCCAACCGCTTGTTCATTGTGGGTGATGCCACATGGGGCGGCTGGTCGTTGTCGAAATCATCATTGATGGTTCCGAATTTCACATCCGACACTGTGTTCGTTTATACAGGTTGGATGCAGGGCAACAAGGAATTCAAATTTGTGACCGATGTCCAGAACGGATTTCGTGACCGTGCCAACGATTCAGGTATCGACGAGTACAACAACGGTGCAGGAACTACTGGCGTGCTTGCCGGAAGTGAAGGCTCCTACAGCGGAACACTGGTGAAGAATGACGGCATCACCGATGCAAAATTCATTCTCCCTGAGAGTGCCAACTACACTATTACTTGTAATCTCACCACCAACGTAATCACGGCGGTAAAATCGGCATATCAGAGCAGTCCAATCTATTTCAACCAACTTTTCCTCGTCGGAAGTGCCACACCTGGAGGCTGGTCGCTCGACAATGCTTCGCTCATAAGCCAAGCTGACCCTTCGGGCAATCCTTTCCTGTTCTCGGGCAATGTGCTGTTTTCCGCAGGAACATTCAAACTGACTGCCGACAAGTATGCGGGCTATAGTGACCAAGAATGGTTTTTCCGCGATTTATCGGATGCATCTAAAATCACCGACGACAGTTCACTAGGCGACAATCAATGGACAATCTCCACTCCTGGCCTTTACAAAGTCACGGTTGACATTGCCGCAAAGACTATTTCCATGGTTCCAACCACGCCTGACAAATTATTGGTGATTGGTGAGGCCACTTTTGGCGGCTACACTCTCAACAAGGCCTATGTGATGCTGCCTGACGCTGGAACTTCCACAACATTCAATTTCACGGGCTATCTTGACGCGTCGAAGGACTTTAAGTTCATGTGCCAATCCTCATATAATGACGGATTCCAATACAACAGCGCTTCTGAACCTACAATTCTTGACGCATCCGGTGCGATAAGTCCAATTACGCTCAATTCCACAAAAGCCAGCACCGACAATAAGTTTCAAGTGGCTGAAGCAGGCAACTATACCATTTCGTGCGACCTTCTGAACAATACCGTTTCAGCAATGAAAGCTGCCTATCAGACAAAACCGATTTATTACAACGAACTCTATATGGTAGGTACAGCTACAGCAGGCGGAGTAAGTCTGAATGGAGGTACGGGAATGGTGCAGGATGCGACAAATCCATTCATTTTCACTGCAACCGACTCATTGATGGCTGGATCATTCAAAATCGCCACAAACAAATATGGCGATTACAGCACAGGCAATGATGCTCAAGTGTGGTTCCTACGTGACGGAAACGATGCGACGAAGATGACCAACGACATGACTGCTGATAATCAGTGGGAAATAGCCGAAACGGCCAAATACATTGTTACAGCCGACATTGAAAATATGACGATTTCAATTAAGAAAGCCTCGGGAGTAAATGCCAACCGCATTTCTGACAATGTGAAGATAGCACGTGTCTCATCACGCACCTTTGTGGTGAATGGTGCTGAAGGCAGTGCAGTGAACGTGTATTCAACTCTTGGCCAACTGGTGAAAACTATAAAATCAGCCAGTGCCTCGCAAGCTATTGAAATTGAAAATCCGGGCCTTTATATAATCCGTGTTGGGGCAGCAACCAAAAAGGTTATTGCAGAATAACCGTTCATTTCCTTATGGGCAAAAGGTCGCTGAATGGCCTTTTGCCTTTTGGAAATCATCAAAAGAATCAATTACTAACATTTACCTAAATATTAAATCATTATGTTCAATAAAATTACAACAACATTATTTGCAGCAGCACTTCTTATAGGTGCAGCAAATGCAAACGCCACGACTGACAAACTGATGCTTGTAGGAGATGCAACATGGGGCGGCTGGTCGTACGACAATTCAGCCCTGATGATTCAAAATGCCACTACTCCAACCACTTTCGTGTATACAGGTTGGCTGGAAGCAGGCAAGGACTTCAAGTTTCTGTGTCAAGCCGCATGGAAATCAGATACCAATGACGGTGAATATGTGCGCAAATCAGCGACAGGAGTGATAAGTGCAGTGGATACTTTGGTACAGAACGGCACCGACAACCATTTCCAAGTAGCTGAATCGGGCAATTACACAGTGACCGCTGACCTTGCTAATCTGACGGTAACAGCAGTGAAAGCTGCATATCAGGAAAAAGCTATAAAGCATAATATTCTGTTCCTTGTCGGCAGCGCCACACCGGGTGGATGGACACTTGCGAATGCAACTCCATTGACAATTGCAGATGCCTCAAAGCCATTTGTGTTCTCAGCCTCTATCGTGGCATTGGCAGCTGGTACATTCAAGATTGCCATCAACAAATATGCAGGTTTCGGCCAGCAGATGTACTATTGCGTTACCACCGATTCAACTAAGTTGACCAGCGACAGTTCACTCGGCGACAACCAATGGAGAATAACTGAAGCAGGCGATTACGACATCACCGTTGACCTCGAAAATAGCAGCATCTCCATTGCTAAGCACGTGACAGGAGTTGCAAAGGTGGCTCAGGGCAGTGTTAAGGTTTTCATGGCATCACCAAGGACTATAGCCGTGAAAGGCGCTGAAGGACAAGCAGTGAACGTGTATTCAGCCACAGGACAAATCGTGAAGACCATTAAGGTGGCTTCAGCAAACGAGGCAATTGATATGAGCGTGCTGACTTCAGGACTTTATATAGTTCGCGTCGGCAATTTCGCACAGAAAGTAGTGACGGAATAATTTTAATTCCGGAGCAATTATGTTTTAATATACATTTGAGGGCGTGCCAAAATCACGCCCTTTTCAAAAATCTCCAGACAAATACTTCTGGAACAAAACATTGAAAATGAACATACGAACGATAATTTTTGCGGTAGCTGCAATAATCGGCTGTTTCGCTGTCAATGCCGCTTCAAGTGTGACTTCGGATTTGTCGGTGAACATATCCACGGATAAAGCCATGTATTCACCGAGTGATGCGGTTACGTTTACCATCGACAATTTGCCGACTGGCGTCAAAGTGCGCTACAGGCATCTTGACAATGTGGTGAGCGAGGAGGTGTTGACCTCAAAGACTTGGACGTGGCAGGCACCATCGAAAGATTTCACCGGCTACATGGTTGACGTCTATAAGGCAGATGCCGAAGGCAATGAGACTATTTTAGGCTCAATAGCCGTCGATGTTTCGAGCGACTGGACACAATTCCCACGCTATGGGTTTGTGGCCGACTATGGCAGCAGCAAATCATCGGGCGTGGTGGCAACAGAAATGGATTGGCTATGCCGCTGCCACATCAATGGCGTGCAGTTCTACGATTGGCATTACAAACATCACTGGCCATTAGGAGGCACACGTGAAAAACCTCTCTACAGCTACACCGATATAGCTAACCGCACAATATATACCAGCGTCGTGAAGAACTATATAAATGCCCAACATTCACGCGGCATGAAATCAATGTTCTACAATCTCTGCTACGGTGCTCTCGACGATGCGGCAGCCGATGGAGTACAGGAAACATGGTACGCCTTTACTGACCAAAACCACACAACAAAAGATGTGCATGTTCTCAATGGCTGGAAGAGCAACATTTATCTTCTCGACCCGAGCAACACTGGCTGGCAGGCATATATTGCGCAGCACAACGACGATGTGTACGCCAATTTCGATTTCGACGGTTATCATATCGACCAGTTGGGCTACCGAGGCAATTGGTACAACTATTCGGGCAAAAACATTCAAGTTATGGACGCTTTCGGCTCGTTCGTCAACGCCATGAAAACCGCACATCCAGCAAAGCATCTTGTAATGAATGCCGTCGGTGGTTATGGTCAAGAACAGATAGCCAAGACGGGGAATGTGGATTTTCTCTATAACGAGTTATGGGAAAACCAAGGCGATTTCAGCAATCTGCGTGACATAATCGCCACAAATAATAATTTCAGCGGCAATAAATTGAAAACGGTGTTTGCGGCATACGTCAACCGCAATTTATCAGGTACCGATGGCTACGTCAACACACCGGGAGTGCTGCTCACTGATGCAGCAATGTTCGCCCTTGGCGGAACACATCTTGAAATTGGCGGCGACCATATCCTTACCAACGAGTATTTTCCTACAGCCAGCCGGAAGATGAGTGATGAGCTAAAAACATCGATAACGCATTATTATGATTTCCTTACCGCTTACGAGAATGTGCTTCGCGACGGAGGAATAGAAAACACACCCGATATTACCAGCACAACGCACAATGTGGCCGCATGGTCACCTCAAACAGGCAAAATCATCACTTACTGCAAACAGGTGGGTGGACGCGAAATAGTGCATCTGCTCAATTTCATAAATGCCAATAGCACAAGTTGGCGCGATGCTGACGGAACAATGCCCGAAGCTGCCGAACAGACTGCGATAGCATTGCGAATTGGACATTCCACCACAGTGGAAAAGGTGTGGGTGGCATCGCCTGACTACAATGGAGGAGTGCCGCAGCAGCTCGAATTCACCCAAACCGGCGGCGTGGTGAGCGTGACAGTGCCGGCATTGAAATATTGGGATATGCTTGTGATTGAGGACGCAATCACTGATAAACTGATGGTCGTAGGCGAAGCCACATGGGGTGGCTGGTCGTACGACAACGCAGCACTGATGCACAACACCTCGGAAGCTCCGCACGCATTCACTTACACGGGCTGGATGGAGGCCAACAAGGATTTCAAATTCCTCTGCCAAGCTGCATGGGATGATCAATACAACAATGGCGGAGCCACCATTCTTGATGGAACTGGCAAACTCGTGCTTAACGACAAGGTGAACGATACCAAGTTTCAACTTGCAACTTCAGGCAACTACACGATAGTATGCAATCTCGACAGTCTCACAGTTACTGCGACAAAAGCTGAATATCAGGCCAAGAAAATTCTGCACGATGAGTTGTTTATTGTCGGCTCAGCCACCCCGGGTGGATGGGATTTGACCAAATCACTGCTGTTGACGCAGAATGCAAGCAATCCATTTGAGTTCAGTGGCAAGCATCTGCAACTTTCCGCAGGCACATTCAAAATAGCCGTAAACAATCGTGCTGGTTACGGGCAAAAGATGTATTACCGCAACACGAGCGACAACACAAAAATCACTGAAGATTCATCCGGCGACAATCAATGGAGCATTTCAGGCACTGCTGAATATGGCTACGATGTGACTGTGAATCTCGACGACATGACCATTTCCATCAGCAAGGCATCGGGAATAAAGAGTGCTGAAATGGACAATCTGAAAATCACAAAAATTTCCGACAGGTCATTTATGGTTACTGGCGCTGAGGGCAGAACCATCAAGATATATTCCGTTACAGGACAAGTTGCCAGTGAAGTGAATATGGCAGCAGCTTCGCAGACCATTGACATGAACGGCAATTCAGCTGGAATTTACATTATGCGCATAGATAACTTATCAAGAAAAATCGTACTGCAATAACGTGCAAATACGGGTTGATTCTTAATGAGAAAGGCGCATCAATTTGCGCCTTTTTTGTTTGCAAAAAGGCTCAACCTGTGCAATTATTCTTCGTATTTGGGTTTGAACACTTTTCCCGCTCGTAACCCATTGACTATTATATAAGTTGCGAGAGCGTTCACGGTGAAGTGCTTCACACACAATTACAAGGTTTTCACCTAAAAAGGGCAATTGAAATTTCCACTTTTCGAGTGAGGAAATTTCGGCTTCATCATTTCAAAGAACGCAATGCGAAAATAATGGCATTGCAGGGAAATGATTCACGGAAATGGGATAAAATGAAATGAGGAAAATCAGAACCAAAGGAAGAAATCCTGACGGGGAAGTTTTTCGTTGCTGGTGATGACGGCAAGTTTTTCGTTGCTGAACGTCATGCCGGAGGGGATTGACGCCTTGCAGTCGAGCCAAAGTGACTTAATGGTGTCAGAACGGCTGATGTTACGGATGATTACGACTGCTTCGCCACTTTTGAAGATGGAATGCAGATATTTGGAAATTGCCGGCAAATCGCCATTGTTGATGGCATTGATGAGAATGAACGGAACACTTTTTCCACGCTTGTAGGCAGCTATGGCGGAAGCCGCATCATCGTACACGCTGATTCTGTTCCTTATAGGTTCAAGGACGTGTTCGGTGACAGGATATTGCATCAATTTAGGCTCGCAAAGCACAAGATGCGACTTGGAGGAAACGGCAAGCACAGAAGCCGATGACACACCATAACTTGTGCCGAACTGAAGAATTTCAGGGGGATTGAAGTAATTGGCCACACGGAACACCAATTTGGCGCTCTTGAAGGAAATCACGGCAGGGTGAGTGAAGTGCTGGCGCGTCTGGTCAATTACAAAGTGCCGCAAAATATTAAGGTCGTCATAAGTGTAATACGGCAACCGTTCCCTAAGCACATTCAGCACGAAACTGAATGCGAAAGGGGAATGGATGCCGTAACCTTTGCTTTTGTGATAACGGCTAAGTGCTGAATAATAACGCCTAATCCGTCCCACAACAAGTTATTTCTTCTTTGCTTTAGGCTTTGCTGGAGCAGCCGGTTCTTTTTCAGCCGGAACTTCGGCAGGAGCTTCATCCTCTGGCTTGCGACGGACAGCCTGCAGGATTCCTCCCGCAATTGCGGCAATAACAGCAATTGCAATGAGAATGTTGGAGCAGTAACCGATGGTTTCGGTAGTGTGTACCGATTGCGGGTCGTAGAGGAAATGAATGTTGTGGCTGCCGGCAGGAATGCGGAGAGCGCGGAGAACATAGTTCACACGGCCCATTTCCACAGGCTTGCCATCGATGCTGACTTGCCAGCCCCAAGGGAAGTAGATTTCGGAGAATACTGCCAGACCGCCATTCTTGGAAACTGCATGGTAATTCAGCTCATCAGGCGCGTATGTAACCTCGTAGATGGTGTCGCCGGAAGCCTTTGCAGGTATCGCGCCACCAATTGCTGACTTGAACTTAGCGTCGGCCACAGCCTGAGTCTTAGGATTGAATTTATCGAGGAAGTGCATTTCCTCAACCGGAGTATTCACGAAAGTCAACGAATCCACGAACCATGCATTGCCAAGAGCACCCGGATTCTGCATTACGGTGGAATCGGATGTGATGATATATTTAGCGTTGAGCATGTTGATTACCTGCATGTTGTTCTTAGCAATCTGGTAATCTATAAGGTCCTGGAAACGGTTGAGTTTGGCAGGGCTGTAACCGCCGACGGCCTTATGGAATGTGGAAGGCAGAGCGTCGCTGAAATGCTGGACGTCAAACACACGATAATTCATTGTGGTGTCGCGCTTAATCTGCTGGTCAACCGTACGTGGCTGGAAAGGCTGAGTTGCGATACCGCTATCGGAAGTGAATGAGCTGCTGCTGAGGTAGCGCTTATTGATGGTGTAAAGGTCAATCAGCACAAGGACGGTGACAAGCGAGCCGGTGAGAACCGCATTAATCTTCTTAGTGAAGTAAACAAGCAGAATGCCGAAACCGATAGCGATAATGACAAAGCTGCGGATGGCATCGGAGGCAATCATGCTCCTGCGGATAGCTTCAATGGCCGTGGTTAGGGTTGGAACCTGCTGGGCAACACCGCTTTGAATGAACTGCTCATTTTCCGATTGGGAATAAAGGCTGAAAACGCCAGGGAACATCCAGATGAAAAGGCAAATTACCGCAGTGATGCCGAAAGACGCATACAGTGCGCGTGAATGATTCTGGAAGAAATCCTTTTCAGTGAAAATCTTCTGCAAAGCCAGCATTGCCAGCATTGGCATTGTGAACTCTGCTATGACAAGTATGCTTGAAACCGTTCGGAACTTGTTGTAGAACGGCAAATAATCGATAAATACGTTGGTAAGTCCCATGAAGTTGTGCCCCCACGAGAGCAGAACTGACAAAATTGTGACAATCAGCAAAGCCCATTTTACAGGACCTTTCACTACGCAGCAGCCGAGCAGGAACAGGGCGCAGATAAGCGCGCCGACATACACAGGCCCGTTAGTCATAGGCTGGTCGCCGAAATATTGCGGGAACTGTTGCAGATATTGATAATCCTGCTGTGAAATCTCATTTTTATCGAGCATTTCCTTAGCCTTGTCCGTTTCGGCAAGAGAGAGCATGCTGGTTTCTCCATTCGTGAGGCGTACGGAAGAGCCGCCGCACACGTTAGGAATCATGAGCGAGTTGGTTTCGCCGATGCCATAGCTCCATTGAGTGATGTAGTCGCGGTTCAGACCATTTTTGGTCAAGTTTGCTTTATCGTTTGCCTTGGCATTTTGGCTGGTTGCGACGGCAGGCAGTTCAGAACGTCCGCCACGCATTGTCTCTTTGCTGAACTCGTAGGTATTGTAGAGGTTCGACATGTTTGCCCCCACAGCAAGGATAGCAGCAACCAAAAGAGTGCCGGTGGCGATGCCCCACTTCTTCATTTCCTTGTCCTTAATTGCCTTGACAAGATAAGCGATGACAAGGGCAAGAATGACAAATAGGAAATAATACGACATCTGAATGTGGTTGGATACAATCTGAAGTGCAGCAAAAAGCGCCGCTACAGCACCACCGAGCAGATATTTGCCTCGATAGCACCAAATGACGCCCGCAATCGTGGGCGGAATGTAAGCGAGAGTAAGATATTTCCAAATATGGCCCGCTCCAATCAATATTATGAAGTAAGATGAAAATCCATAGGCAATTGCGCCCGGGATAGCCACATACCACTTCACATTGCAGGCAAGCATAAGGATGTAGAAGCCAAGCATCATGATGAACAGCAAGTTGACAGGCGAGGTGAAACCAAGTCCGAGAACTTTGCCGACAGTGTTGAGCGACTCGTTGCTGCTGTACGACGGCGACATCTGGAAAGATGGCATTCCGCAGAACAGGGAATTATTCCACCAGTAAGTCTTACCGGTCTTCATGTGGAATGAGGCGACCTCCTGACCATTGGCCAAGCCAGCTTGGATGTCCTGGGCGTGCAGCACGTTGTTCTGTACATCATCAGGATAGAAATATGCCCATGAAATAAGGGCGAAAACAGCGATTGCAAGCAGGCTGAAAAGTAATTTCCTGTCCGTGAACAGACGCACGAACGCATTTTTGTTGTTATTGGTGTTAGGCTCCATAATCGACGTTAATTTAAAAATCGGGTGTAAAACTACAAAAAAATGCGGAATTGAGGAAATATAGTTGTTCTAATCGCTTATAAATGGGCTAATAGATAATAAAATCCGGTAAATATTGATTTGCTATTGCGATAAGGTTGAACTATATTTGCAATTGAAACGGAGAATGAAAAGAAAATGCGCAAAATAGAGGACATAGCTAAAGTGATGGAGCAGTTCAAGGTGTATCTGCAACTTGAAAAGGGATTGTCGGGCAATACGAAAGAGGCGTATTGCGACGACGTGAGCAAATTGCTGCGCTATGCCAACGATGAGGGGCGCGGAATAGAAAGTGTGACGCGCGAGGATCTTGAAAACTTTGTGTGCGCACTGAAGGACATCGGCATCCAGCCGAGGTCGCAGGCAAGAATAATATCGGGAATAAAGAGCTTCTATAAATTCCTGAAAATTGAAGGGTACGTTGAGGAAAACCCCACAAGACTGCTTGAATCGCCGAAAATCGGCCGGAAACTGCCAACTGTGCTCACCGTGGAGGAAATCGACAGAATGATTGCCGCTATCGATCTCAGCAAGCCGGAGGGACCACGTAACCGTGCAATAATCGAGACGATGTACGGCTGCGGGCTGCGGGTGTCGGAACTGGTGGGGCTGAGAATGTCGCAAGTGTTTGCTGACGATGAATATGTGATAGTGACTGGCAAGGGCGATAAGCAGCGGTTTGTGCCGATTTCGCGCATAGCGCTCGATGAAATAGCGGAATATGAGAGGGAATACCGCAGCCGATTGACGGTGAAGCGTGGTTGCGAGGATATACTTTTCCTGAACCGTCGAGGCGGACAATTGACGAGGGTGATGGTGTTCTATATCATCAAGGACCTTTGCGAATTAGCCGGAATACGGAAAACGGTGAGTCCGCACACTTTGCGGCACTCATTTGCCACTCATTTGCTGGAAGGCGGGGCAAATCTCAGGGCCATTCAGCAGATGCTCGGCCACGAAAGCATCACTACGACTGAAATATACGTGAACATCGACCGCACATTCCTGCGGCGCGAGATTTTGGAGCATCATCCAAGAAACGTAATGAAAAAATAACGATGGCCGACAAAATGACAAAAGAGCAGCGGCACAGGTGCATGGCGCATATCCGAAGTAAGAACACCAAGCCGGAAATGACTGTGCGGAAATATCTGTTTGCAAGAGGTTTTCGCTACAGGCTGCATGTACGCCGATTGCCAGGCACGCCCGATATTGTGCTGCACCGCTATGCCACGGTGATTTTTGTGCACGGGTGCTTTTGGCACGGACACGATGATTGCGGAAAATTCAGATTGCCGCAGACTAATGTTGACTTTTGGAAAGCAAAGATTGAACGCAACAAAGCCCGTGACCTTGAAGATTATGCCAAACTTCACAAAATGGGATGGCACGTGCTGGTGGTGTGGGAATGTCAGCTTAGCAAGCAGCAAAGCTGCGCAACGTTGATGGCGCTGGCTCGTCGGCTAAGCCAAATATATCTGATGCGGCAAAATGCCAAATTGAGCAACATTGACATAGAACCCACAACTGAATCGCTGGGCACATTTTCGGAAATGCCGATTGCTGCAGAGGAAAAGGTGGAATACGGGAAATCGCCTAAATTACAATGATTACCACTTTTTGAGCGTGTAAACGTAATTGTGGAAAGGCACAGAATAGGCCAAGGTGATGTCGGATCCCGATGACTCGGCTATTCTCATTACGTTTGTGCCGAATTGCATGTGGCTTTCAGTCAATGGCATGTAGATGGAGTCGGAAAAAGTGACGGTTAAGTTTGTACCGTCCTGGCTCCAAGTGCCGAAAGTCTGGTTGTAATCATGGTTTTCGAGGATAAGCCGTTGGCTGAAGATATTGTTTTGAAAAGCGAAAAAGAGGTTGCCGTGATAAGTGGTGTCCTGCGCTCCGTCGATGGTGATTGAAGTGACTTTCCAAAGGCCGAACCAATCGCCTATGTCGCCATTATTGTGGGTGCATGAGGTGAAAGTCGAAGTGGCTGCGACAATGAAGAAGAAAATTATGGAATAGATGAGATTTTTCATTGCCGGTTAAAATTTTAATAGTCCGCTATAGCTGATGGAGAATAGTATGCTGGCATTATTGCCGTAGAGAGTGCCGCGGTCAAGCGCCAGCTGCACCTTCATTGAAAGTCCCTTCTCAATTGTTTCAGGAAGCAAGGTCGCCTCAAAAAGTGCTGAAAAATCGTGCTTTGTCTGGAGAAACGGGATGAAAGGAGTGCCCCATGACTTGCGATAAGAGGCGAGTACCCGATAGTCGATATACTTGGCCATGCTGCCGCTGACACCGACATGAAAACCGCGCATACGGTTGCAGGTGTAGCTCATGTAGCCATCAAGGTTGTAAAGCGGTGAAGTTATGAAAGGTGAGCCGTACGACATCCCATAATATTGGTAGCCGTTGTAGCAGTAATTGTTGTAATAGTTATCGTCTCCGGTCGCGTGTCTGGTGATGGTAGTGCCCGGATTGTCGAATGGCGACCAGTGGATAGGCCCGCTTTGGTTGGTGAAATCAAGGTATTCAATCACTGCGCCATTGATTACTGCGCCATGATGTGGAGCGGCATATTCAATGCCGTAAAGGCCGTCGAAGCCGTTCAATTTGCCCATTCCAGAGCCGTCTTCCCACGGAGTTTGATAATAAGCCTTCAGATTTGTGCCGTCGTGGAGGCGATAGCGGAACAGAAAATCAATGGAGCCTACATGATTGCCCTCAACGTAGTAATCGCCGCCGCTGTTTCCGCCGCTTCCGGGCACAAGGCAACGGAAAAATGCCTTCAGATTGGCATCAATATGGGTGGAATTTTTCATAACGCCTTTTTCATAACTGCGGTTATAGCCGCCGAATTGGCAGGAGGCCTGCATACCGGCAGTGACTGAAAACGGCTTTTCCGGATTAGTGCGGAAATAGATATTCTTATAGTCGAACCATGAGCCAGTGGTGATGAAATCGTTGTAGTAATTGTAATGGTCTTCAAGCCATTTCTTGTCGGTTGTTTTGCCGTAACTTATTTCGCCGCATATTTGAACCCAATGGTTGGTGTAGGGAATATCCTGAAAATCAATGAAGCCGGTGCGCAGGCCAGGCACTGGACGCGCATTGCCCGACATTGAGATGTCGCCGCTGCTGAGCTGGAAATTCAGAAGTTTGGAACTTTGCTCTTTCATGCCCAAAATGACGAACACGCTGCGGTATTTGCCTTCCACATACAGCTGCTGAATCCATCCGTCGGCAGGATGCAGTTTGTGGGATGCGAAAGAGGCTGTCGACGCATTGTAGAATGAATATGAAGTTTTGGAAGTGTAGCCTCCAATAAAGTCCGCTCCAAAGCCATAGCTTACTCGGCTGCAAGTGTCGGTTGGCTTCTCAATTGATGCCCGCAACAATGTGGAATAAGGCTGGGTGACGATGCCGTGGACATTCGATGCCATGTAGTACGGGGCAAAATCGCCGCTGCCGGAATTGGCAATGACGGAACCTGAATAATTGATGCCGTCGAAGTCGGCTGCCTGAAGCGCCGAAGCGGAAATCAAGGCTGCCAGAACAAATAAGATGTGAATATAGTTTGTTTTCAATTAGTGAACCCTTAAACTCTCTGGATGGTCGTTGGCCTCAAAAGTGTTGATGTGTCGACTTTTCTTTTCGTTGGTGATCTCATCAATCGAGAAGAAAATCCCGCTTTCCTCTACTTCGCCGAACTCGTGGTTTATTGCCGTTCCGAACATCCGCATTGTGGGCGATAGGCTCATGTAGGCGTTGACGAGTGGCGGAATGTTGAATCCGTGCTCTCGGATGAAGCGGTTCAGGCGATAATAATCCTCCTTGAAATCGTTGCCCTTGAAGAATTGCTTCATGGCATCAACATTGGTGTTGGTGACAAGTGGCTCAATAGGGCGTACAAGATTTTCAGTGTCAGGAAAATACATGTTGAGGAAATAAAGCAGCATGTTGCGGCACTCAATTGAATAGTTGGGATACATGGTGACCTTGCCGAACAGATATTTGCTTTGAGGATACACCACTGTGAGTGCGCCAAGTCCGTCCCAAAGGTTGTCGAGCGCATAAATTGCCTTTGTTCCGAGTTTGGTAGATTGATATTCCAAGCGGACAAACGACCGGCCCAATTCGATTGTGACGGGAAGAAGTTCATCGATGAATCGTTTGGAGAAGTTGAACATGTGGGAAGTGGCAATCTGCGGAATGCCATTCTTGAATGCTATGTTTTCGCCAAGAATGAAGCGGTAGCCGCCGATAATCTCATGCTCTTCGTGATTCCACACGATTAGCTGTTGACAGGGCACTGGCATGGTGTCGAATTCGTCAATGTCGCATTTAAGTCCTGTGCCGCCGCCTGCGCAGCGGAAAGCTATTTCGCGGAGTCGGCCTATCTCGTTCATCGTGTTGGGCGAATTGAACGCGTCAACAATGTAAATGTCGTTATTGCCTTTGTTTGTGTGTCGCAGAAATCGTTCGGGTGTAAGCTCGGATTCAATCAGGTCGATATCAACAGCGGGTATTATTGTTTCCATAACTGAGAAATTGCAAATTAATTATAAGTTATACACCAAATTGCGGATGCGTTGGGCACATTCGCCGTATGGTAAATCAGTAAGCGACTGCCAAGTGACAGGCTTTCCGAAGCGGATAGTGAAAGTGCGGTCGTGGCATTTCAGCATTTCGCTTGGCAAATATATCATTTCTATGTTGAATTTCATACCAATCCGCTCACGAAAATTTGCCATGCGATAAAAAAAGTTGGAATTTTGAGCCACAAAATGCACAGGAATCACATCGCGGTGGTATTCCACACTGCTTTTGATGAATGATTTATGCCATG
The DNA here is from genome assembly GCA_022484565.1 of Muribaculaceae bacterium. GTDB lineage: Bacteria > Bacteroidota > Bacteroidia > Bacteroidales > Muribaculaceae > JAKVKZ01. The sequence continues at coordinate 28,635 of JAKVKZ010000004.1, read as the reverse complement.
TGCGGTCGGCCACTATGCCGTCCATTTGGCGGCGTGAACAAATTCCTGAAGGGAACACTATGATTTGGTTGTCGGAAGAATTGGCACTGTTTAATGCTTTGACTGCATTTTGGCGTTGCGCCCCATGCTCGTTCACCGGCAGGAAAACTGGAGCAAGCGGACGAACCTGCATCAGGATGTCGTTCACCACAAAATGGATTTTTCCGGCAAACTTTTTCCCGATATATGAAATCAGGGCAAGCCCGTCAAGTCCTCCCAGAGGATGATTCGACGCGAACGTGAAGTGACCTTCGTCGGGGATATTTTCCTCGCCTTCAATATTGAGCGTTACATTAAGGTCGTGCAGCACCGCGGTGGCAAAGTCCACGCCTTCCTTGCCATTGTTGCGCTCAAGAATATCATTGAGCTGATCTTGGCAAATGGTGTGTGCAAGCCAGCGTATGGCAAAATTAGGGATAAACTTATAATATTTCGGTAATTTTGTCTTTAGGGTTTCGGCTACGTCAATATGTAGGGCTTTTTCGGGCATATTTCCATTTTGAGGTGCAAATATATAATAATCCGTAGAAATTAGCAAGATGATAGCCATCAATAAAGTCTAGATGACATGCAAAATATGGGCGAAAGCGGGAATAATCGTGATTAAAAAGACTTTTATGCTGAAAATTCAGCGAAATGGTAGAATATATCCGCCTCTTGCAGCTTGGAGAAGTAAGAAGCCTATATTCGTTCAGAATTTCAAGGGACATCAAAGGGAATTTGAGGGAATTTGAGGGAAATTCCCTCAAATTCATTTAGCTGAATTATTAATTAATGATGAAAAGTTCTCTGTTCGGATGTAAGTGGCACTATGACTTCTTGCCGGAGTACGTTTCTCCAAAAATCCCTTATCTACTAATATCTGAAGATCTTTACGTGCAGTTTTAATGTCGATACCAAATCGAGTGGAAATTTCAGATGTTGTAAACACGGTAGTTGGCTTATCCTTTAGGATTTTCAATAATTGTGCTTGACGTTCATTTATGCCATTGATGTCGTGAAGCAGATTCATGCTATCGGCTTCATTTATCTTACGTTGCAAATATTCCTTCAGCTCTATGAAAGCGTTGTCCATAGCTTTTAGGTTATATTGAATAAAATAAGACAAATCATAGCCATCATTTTCTGTATAAGTGAATGCTTTTTCGTAAGAAGCTTTATCTCTGTAGATGATTCGGGAAATTGAAAGATACTGCATCAGCCAATACCCATTTTTGACCAAATACCAATACACCAACGATCGAGCAGTTCGTCCATTTCCGTCAGCGAATGGGTGAATAAAAGCCAGCATGAAATGAACAATTATGCTTTTGATTATTGGGTGAATAAATCCGTACGCATCGTCGTTATTCGCAAAATCGCACAAATCTGTTAAAAGAAGTTCTATCTCTTCTTTTGCTGGAGGGGTGTGAGCGATTTCACCGTTAATACAATTCATTACGACAATATCATTCGACTGCCTTAAATTTCCCTCATCTTTGGCATTGTCCATCGTATGAGCTGATATGAGGCGATGAATGGACAAAATGTTCTCTATATTAAATGGGTCATTTATGTGTTGAATTATATGATTTATGGTTTGATAGTTGTTCCCTATCATTTGCTGGCTTTTGTCTTTTGGCTTCATGCCCTTTCGTAGCATATCTTTTGCAATCCGCCTTGTAGTGGAAGCTCCTTCCATCTGACTGGAAGCAATAGCTTCTTCCATAATCGAACTTACCAAAAAGGAATCCTTGCTTTTTGCTGGTATGAGATTACTCGTACCTAAGTTCCCTCCCAAATTAAGATCAAAATCATGTAGTTTCTGAAGCATGTGCTCAGTGATAAAAAAGCTAAACTGATATTTGCCGAATTTTATTATTTTACTTCCTGCCATCCGTTGAATTTTCACAGCTGACCAGAATATTTCTTTATCTATGCCCTTTGGAACGTTGTATTTTACCTTGTCCCAATAAAGATATTGAGAATTTATTTTATTAAAGACTGGTCTTAAATCATCTCTAAGCAATAATGCGTAGGCATCATCTAATGATTTTATTTTTGGTGCTTTTTCAATCATATCGGCAATATAAAAATGTTCCACAAAAATAAATTATATATTTGATAAATAAAAATATATTAAAGGGAATTTGAGGGAATTTGAGGGAAATTCCCTCAAATTGAAAAAATATGCTCAAATGGAATCTTTATGGAATGCTTGAAAAGCTATGCCGATAATTCAAATATTTAAGGATAGTTGGGGCATAATAAAGTGCCTGTTGACGGACTTATGCCGTAACTGTTTTGTGAAGTGATGCCTACCATCCGAAGATGTTGCGGAGAATCCACCATCCGATGACTATAGTGAAAATCGTCCACACAATCACGTTGGAATTGACAAGCAAATAAAGTTTTGGCTTGCGGGTCCGCTGAAATTCAGCATAAAGTAGCACAATGATAAGCGGAATGAAAGCCACCATCATGGCATTAAATCGGATGGCTGCAATCACATCACCCTTTAGCAGGGCGTGAATTGCTCGTTGGGATCCGCATCCGGGACATTTAAGTCCCGTAAGCATCAAAAATGGGCATTTAGGAAAAAAATTGCTGTTGGAAGGATCGAAAAATGAATATACCAACACTATTATCAGCAAAAAGGCGCAACCTAAGCCGACAATAATCCAACGACGGCTCATACCAAGGCGCAAATCCAGCAGATTACTGCAATGAACGGATTCACCACAACTCCCACGGAGAATGCGGCAATAGTCCAATTCTGCGACAGATTACTGTACTTTTTCGCTTTGGCGAAATCACCGGCTTCAAAAGTCTTGGTCACTTTTCTGGAATATAGGATTGCCACTATTCCAAAAGGTATGCAGCAAAGTATGGTCGAAATTATTGCCCAAACAAGGTTGGTGGAAGGGCAAACGTCTTCCTTTTCAGCTGCGATTGGCTGTTGAGGCGGATATTGCTGCATTGGCTGGGCGTAAGGCTGCTGAATAGGCACAGGCGGTGGTGCAACGTTTGTTTGTTGCGTTTGCTCTTGTTCTTGCTCAGCCACAACAGGTGCTTCCGGCTCTTCAGCAGGTTCGGGAACTTGTTCTTCAGTCGGCTCATTTGTGACTTCAGTGGCAGGCTCAGGTTCAGGTGTAGTTTCAGGTTCAGGAGCAGTTTCAGGCTCAGGAGTAGGTTCTGCAACGAATTCCTTCGCTTGTTCCACTTTCTCCTCTACTTTTTCCTCTGTTTTTTCCTCCACAGGCTCAGAAGCAGGTTCGGGCACAGCCGGTACTTCCGGTGCTGGAGCCGGTTCCGGCACATTATTTACATTATCAGCAGGTACATCAGGCGTTGCAACCTGCGGTGTAGCAGGAAGTGGTGGGGCAGAAGTCGGCTTGATTAAAATCTCGGCGAGTTCGCTCACGTTTTTAGCCTGCATCCAATCGGCAAGGCCGTCACGCCACACATAAGTATGAGGTGTGATGTTAAGGTTAAGCAATTGTTCCAGTTCGAGCGGACCATATTGCTTGCCATCAATGTTTGCCCAATACTGCATAATAATCACAATTAATTGTTATTTACAAATATAGAACAAAAAATTGGAACATAGGATATAAATTCAGAAAAAGTTGAATAAAAGTTTTTATAATAATGTAAACGATAATGAGTGAATGCACTTTTAGGTATTGTTGTTTACTCTAAGCCATATAAGAATTAATAAAATTATTGCATTCAGCTTATCCTATTTTCATGGTTTTCCCCTCGCTCGTTTCATTACTTTTGATTCGAGTTCTTTGTCATGTTGTTCTTGTTTAAAATTAGTAACTTTTGCGTAGCGCAATTTGAGGGGCAAGTATCGGGGGAAACAAAATGGACACCTCAGAAACAATATTGGTGTTCAGGTTATTGGAGGCGCTTTTGCCTGTCCAGACCCCTTCCGGGAATTAGCAAGTAAATTATTGTGGAATTTCACTTGTGAATGGTGTGAAATTTGCGGATTCAAGTATGATATTCAGGCGCGTGGAAACATTCAGATAAATTTTGCCATTGGTAGTCGTGTAAAAATTATCCTGTGTGTCTTATGCTTTTGGCGAGGCATAAATCCAGCCTGAAATCATCAAGATTCCGAAGTTGAAATCATCATAGTGCTGTAGGGGGCAAACATCGGGGAAAATAAAATGGACACCTCTGTAACAATATTGGTGTTCAGATTATTGGAGCTGTTTTTACCCGTCCAGACCCCTCCCCAGAATTAGCAAGTAAATTACTGTGGGATTTCACTTGTGAATGGTGTGAAATTTGCGGATTCAAGTATGAAATTCAGGCGCGGGGAAACATTCAGATAAATTTTGCGGACGTAGCTGCAAAAAATTATCCTGTGTGTCTTATGCTTTTGGCGAGGCATAAATCCAGCCTGAAATCATCAAGATTCCGAAGTTGAAATCATCAGAGTGCGGTAGGGGGGCAAACGGCGGAAAAAACAAAATGGACACCTCTGTAACAATATTGATGTTCAGTCATTTGAATATACTTTTGCCTGTCCAGACCCCCTCTCGGAAATTGTCAATGGGATCACGTAAAAATCTTAGTGCTTCTATAGGGCTTAGGACATAAAAAAGCGGAGCAACTTTTTCGGTTGCCCCGCTTTTTAGAGTGGTTCGTATATTGATTAATAGAACTTAATCATATTGTTCTTAACTGTAGTTGCCTTGCGGAGAATCTCAACAGCGTTACGCATGATGGCACCATAGCCACGGGTCATTGCATACTGGCGGTCAAGTTCATCGTTGACTGGCCTGCGTGGTGTGCGGTCAATCTTAACAACCTGATAAACGTAGATGGCGTTGTTACCCTTGAACGGGCCTTGGAGTGCGCCCTGCTTTGCTACTGAAACGCGACCGATTAATTGTGATTCACCCTGACCAATCTTAGGAATGAACATTTGGCCGAATGTCACGTTGGTGGTGTCAACAGCGCAGCCCATGAGTTGACCGTAAGCTGCAAGGCTGTTTGCTTTGCCTTTATATTGTGCCATCAGTTTGTCGCCTTTCTTTGAGTTGCGAACTTTCTGTGTAAGCATCTGCTTGATTTCAGGAATATCCATCGAGAAGTAGCCTTCTGGATAAATGTCGTCAAGAGCCACAACAATCATTTGGTCGCTTGTTCCCTTGTCTTCAAAGATAGGTGAAACGCTTCCCTTGCTGGCATCTTTGAATACCCATTGGATAGCTTTGCGGCTGCTCTGGAGTCCGTTGATTTGGGCGTCTTCCACAGTCAGCTGGGCTTGTCCTGCCTGATAACCTGCTGCCGCTGCCTTAGCTGCGAACTGCTTGCTTGTGTTGTTGGTGTTGATGAATCTTTGGAGTTTTCCGCGCAATGCATCAATTGTTGCCTGGCTTGGATAAACCTGATATGTGATTTGTGCTACATCGTACATCTCTTTAGGTGCTTTCTTTTCTGCTACTTGGCAAAGATATGCGCCTTGGGCTGAGGAGTTCAGTACAAAATAATCGGCTCCTGCATTCAGCACTTTGTTCTTGATGCTGTCGGCTATGCCGGTAACAACTTGCCATTGGCCTTGCTCACCCTTTGTTCCCTTTATCTTCTGAACCTGTGCGAATGGCATGCCTGAATTGAGGGCATGGAGTACGCTGTCCTGAAGTTTCTTGTCGCCTTGAACTACCATCATGTTCAACTTCACAGAGTCAGTTTCCATCTTCTTTGAGTTGAGCTTGAAGATTGTGTAGATGTGGTTGGCGAATTTAGGTGTGCTCACTGCTCCTGCTGCTGCACCCGTGATGAATGCCTTCATGTCGGGGTCGTTGATGGCCGATGCTGGAACTGTGGCGCTGTTGACTGTGAGGTCAGAATTGTTCTTCACTTGGTCAACTCCGTTTTCAGCCTGAAGTTGCTTAACGGTTATGTTGATTACGTTAACGGCCTTTGCCATATCGGATGGCGATGGGTCTTCATTAACTGCTATGTAATGCACTGCACGGCGTTCCTGATCATTGCGGAACAATTCCTTCTCTTTCTCGTATTCAGCCTTTATTTCAGCTTCACTTACAGGGAAGTCTTTATCGTTGAGTGTAGCATAGTCTTTCTTTACATATTCAATATGGCATGTGGAAGCGTTCTCCTCAAATATCGCCTTGCGGTCGAGGTCGTTGGCTTGGAGTGCTCCGGCAATCAGCATCTGAAGTTTCTGGTACTTCATGTTCTTGTTCATGTCGTCCTCCATCTTCAGCCATTGAGCTTTAGCCTTGGCAACCTGTTCTTCTGTAGCACCGAATTTTGTCGGGTTGAAGAGCACGTCATGAAGCTGGGCTGGCGATTGCATTCCCATTTGCTGAGCGAATTGCACTACCTGCTGGTTTGCGTTCTTTCCGATCATGGCTTCGCTGAGTTCATCGTCGGTAACGTCAATACCGGTGGCGTCTGCTTCATCGTTGAGAAGCACTTCGGTAATCATTTGGTTTAGGACTTGCTGTTGAACTACGGCTGGGTCGGTCTTTTGACCGGTCTGCTGCTCCTGAGCCTGCATTTGCTCGGTAGCTTCCTCGTTCTTTTTCTGGAAATCCATAACGTCGATTTTCGTGCTGCCCACTTTTGCGATCGTACGGTCGTTGCCGAAAATTGAGCGGCTTGATGTGAGGGCATCGCCCAAGATGAACGCCAGCAAGGCAAATCCTATTACCAGCGTAAGGAATACGGCTTTCTTCCTAATTTTCTCTAATGCTGCCATTTATAATGTTTTTATTTAGTTTTGCGATTAATAAATCGGTTTATAAATTAAAAATTTTCCACTTTGTTATGGAAAATAGCACGCAAAGATACTAATTTTCAACTTCTATCCAAAATAGTTATCGCATTTTCTGCAAAATATGGCAAATTTTATTTGCCTTGTAATGCTGGCGCTTAGTTATTGACTTTCTGCCAACCCGCGATTTATAGGCACTTTCAGCTCTCGCCTTTTTTGCTTTATAAGGATTTATTAATAAGTGATAAGGCGCAAAACGGATAAAAGTCACTATATTTGTGGAAAAATAAGTAATCGGTAATAAGAACACAATATTGATATGAATTTAAGTAACTTTTTGTTAAGTGTTTGCCTCTTTTCTGTGCCTATGGCGGCTGCCGCCCAAGGCTCTGTCACCAGCACGCGCTCCAGTGGCTATCTCTCCCGTGGAGTTCTGATGGAAGGCAACAATAATTACGTGGGCGCTATCGACCAGCTCACTCACATGCGCAATCTGCCCGCTTCGTCATCCGAGCGCGAAGAGGCTGATTACCACGCTGCAATGAGTGCTATGGAACTTGGCAAGGATGATGTGATTGACCGCCTCAATGCGTTTTTGGCCAATTATCCGTCGTCGCTGCATTGCCAGCAGGTGCGCTTCACCATCGGCAATTATTATTTCTTCAACGGGAAATATGGAGAGGCTTTGAGGGCTTATCAGAGTGTACGCAATGGAGCGCTCGATTCCGATAATGGCGAGGATTTGATTTATCGTCAGTCCTATTCCGATTTGCGTCTCGCCAATTACGATGATGCCAAATTGGGCTTCAACCGACTCTCGTCAACTGCCCGTTATCACGATGCAGCAACATTTTATCAGGCTTACATCGATTACGCCAATAAGCGCTACGATGCTGCCCAGCAGAATTTTGAGCGCGTGAGCCGTAATGGCGAACTTGGTTATGCGGCTCAATATTATCTTAGCCAAATTTACTTCACTAAAGAGGATTATCAGAAGGTCATCGCTTTAGGCGGCAGCCTGCTTGCCGACAACAACGATAATGCTGAACTTAATGGCGAATTGAACAGGATTGTGGGCGAAAGCCAGTATCATCAGGGAAATGATGCGGCTGCCTTGACGCACATCAATTCTTATTTCCAGCAATGCGACGGTAAGCCGCAACGCTCCGCCGAATATGTTCTCGGTGTGATGGAATATCGCCGTGCTGACTATCAAAGTGTGATTGGGCATCTTGGCGATGTCACCGATGGTGAGGATGCCTTGGCACAAAGTGCCTATCTTTACATTGGTCAATCCTATCTAAAGACTGGTCAGCTCAATTCGGCTTCCATTGCCTTTGAAAAGGCTCTGAATATGCCTTATAGCCGTGATGTGCAGGAAACGGCATTTTATAATTATGCCATTACCCAGAATGAGGGCGGACGCACTCCATTCAACAAGTCAATTGATTTGTTTGAGAAGTTCCTCAATAAATATCCTGGCTCAAAATATGCTTCGCAGGTCGAGGACTATCTCGTCAACGCTTACACTTCAGGCAACAATTACAGCCGTGCTTTGGCAAGCATCCAGCGCATCGACAATCCTTCCGCAAAGGTTCTGAAGGCTAAGGCTTATGTGCTTTATAATCTCGGGGTTCAGTCGCTTTCCAACGACCGTGTCACTGAGGCTAAAAAATATTTCAGCGAGGCGCGTGGTATGGGCCAGTACAATTCCAGTTCAGCTGCCGAAAGCAATCTTTGGCTTGGCGAATGTGAATACCGGCTTGGCAATTTCTCGGCAGCCGAGCGTTATCAGCAGCAATATCTTCAATCAGTCTCTGCCGGAAGTACCAACTATGGACTTGCATACTATGATTTGGCTTATTCAAAATTCCAGCAGAAAAAGTATTCCGACGCCCGCGATTATTTCCAGAAGGCTGTCGCTTCAAGCACTCTTGCAGCCAATCTGAAGGCTGATGCCAATAACCGTATAGGCGACACATATTATTATGACCGTCAGTATGCCACAGCTGAGGATTATTATGGCAAGGCCCACACTGGAAATGCGTCATCAGGTGATTATGCTTTGTTCCAAAAGGCCATGATGCAGGGATTGAGCAGAAATTATTCAGCAAAAATCAGCGGCATGGACCAGCTTATTCGTGAATACCCTTCATCGCAGTATGCTCCTGAGGCAATGCTTGAAAAGGCCCAGGCACAAATCTCAGCTTCTAACAGTGCAGGCGCGGTTGGAACCTATAAGGAACTTATCAGTCGCTATCCGGCTACGGTAGATGCCCGTAAGGGACAGCTCCAGCTTGCCATCACAGAACGCAACATGGGTGACCAAGCCAAGGCCATTGAGGAATACAAAAAGGTGATTACGAAATATCCTTCGAGCGAGGAAGCTCGCGTAGCTGCCGAGGACATGAAGCAGATTTATGCTGAAAACGGCAATCTCAATGAGTTTGCTGCTTTCTTGAAAAAAGTGCCGAATGCTCCTAAAATCAATACAAGCGACATCGACCGCCTTACTTTTGAGGCCGCCGAAAAGACTTATCTTGGCGATAAGCACGATTTGAGTAAAATCCGTGCTTACATTTCCCGCTATCCTAATGGCGCTTATGCCGACCGTGCAAGATATTACCTCGCCAAGGACAATTATAACAAAGGTCGTTACAATGAGGCTTTGACCGAAATTAATTCTCTGCTTGATGAGCATCAGGATGCCAGTTTTGCTGAAGATGCTCTTGCCATGAAGGGTGACATACTTTCACGCCTTGGCAGGAATGTTGATGCTTTCAACGCTTATAAGGGGCTTGTCGGTAAATCATCTTCTGCCGACATGCAGACCACTGCTGAACTTGGTGTGATGCGTACCGCCAAGGCTGTCGGACGTTACAATGATGTGGTTGAAAGTGCCGATGCGCTGCTGAATACTGGCGGCCTTTCCGCAGAGGAGGAGAAAGAGGCGTTGCTTAACCGCGCTTTGGCCTATTCCATTCTCGGACGTGGCAAGCAGGCCGAAAAGGACTTTGCAAAGCTCGCCAAGGACCCGCGTAATGAGTATGGTGCCGAGGCTGCTTACCGTCTTGCTGAATATTATTATAATGAGGGCAACCTGAATGAGACCGAACGTGTGCTGAATAATTTCATTGATGAAGGTACTCCTCATCAGTATTGGCTTGCCAAGGGCTTTATCCTGCTTGCCGATGCCATGCACAAGCAGGGCAAAAATTATGAGGCAAGTGAATATCTCGAAAGCCTGAAGAGCAATTATCCCGGAAAGGAAACGGAAATCTACGATGCTATCGACCAAAGGCTGAAATCATGGGGCACCACAAAGTCGATGACCAAGCCCGTTGTGACTGAGAAAAAATCGAAAGTTACCGACGGCTCAAAGACTTTCAAGAAATCCAAAACTAAGAAATCCACAAAAGGCAAAAAGAAATAAACTAAGATGAACAAGAAATTAAATATTCTCATTATTGCGGCTTTTGGCATGATTCCGCTATTTGCCGCCGCTCAAAATCTATCTAAGGAGATTACCGTTCAGAAGGATTACGTACCTACTGAGCGTAAGGCTACCAAGGCTAACGATTTGCCTAAAGTGAAGAAGGAGCAGAGCAAGACATCAGCCTTGAATTACAGTAATTGGGCTGCGCCTACTCAAGTGCCTGCCAAAATTCAGGTGCTCACTCCTTACGGTTATGAAACCACCCACGATTTCTCCACCCAACGCGGATATTTCGACCTTGGAGCAGGATCTTTCATGAATGTGGTGGGCAGTGCGGGTTATCGTATCCTCGACACGGAGCAGACCACTCTTGGTTTTTGGCTCCAGCATAATTCCACTTGGACCGGCAAGAACAATTCGCCCGTGAACACTATTGGCCAGAAGCAGAAATATAATGAAAACCGCATCGGTGTGGATTTGACTTCCAATTTAGCACCCGGCACTTTCACGGCTAATGTCTTCTATCATTTTGACCATTTCAACTATTATGGCGGAAATTCCGACATTTGGGAACAGAGTGCCTACAAGCAGACTGTGAATGAGGTTAATCTTCGTTTGGGCTGGAAAAACCATGCCACTCCTGATGCTCTCAGCTATCACGCCAATCTTCTCGGAGATTATTTTGGCTATAGCCACAGTTTGGTTGGTGAATCTTATAAAGGTGCAAAAGAAACTCACTTGCAGCTGAATTTGGGAGGCGAATATCTTTGTGGCGAGTATTCCCATGCAGGTGTGGATTTATCAGGCGATTGGGTTCATTACTCAAAACTAACTGCGATTGATTTTGACCAGCAGTTATTGTCGCCTCATTCCAATAAAAGCCTCGGCCTGGTTACACTTTCCCCGTATTTCCGTTACAATCATGGCAATTTGGCCCTGTTGCTTGGCGTTAAGGCTGACGGATACTTCGATGGTAATTCCTCATTCCAGATTGCTCCGAATGTGGAGTTCTCCTATGCCTTTATCGATGGCGTAACATTCTATGCCAACACGAAAGGCGGAAAATCGCTCAACTTGGCTGCTGACCGCGCTAATATCAACCGCTACACTGACCCTTCAAGTATGCTTCTTGGCGGCACTTTCAGTCCTATTGATGCAGAAGGCGGCTTTAAGGTCGGCCCGTTTGCCGGATTCTCCTTGAAAGTGTTTGGCGGTTATGGCAAATTCAAGAATATGCCGCTTCCGTGGATTCCTGTTCTGGCTGAAGCCAAGGTAAGCACTGTTGCCACTTATTATCGGCCAATCAGCATTGATGGCTGGAAACTTGGGGCAGAGGCCACCTATAAGTTCCGCAGCCTTGTGGAATTCAGGGCTGGCATCACTTATTCCGACCAAGATAAGGACAATGGATACGTTTTAGGCGACGACCGTGCCAAATGTGTGGCAACAGCCTCAATCAATGTTACTCCCATCAAGCCTCTTACCATCGGTATAGGTTATGAACTTCGCGCAAAACGTGCCGTGAGGTCAGTATTCTATAGCGGTTCAGCACCTGTGATTGAATCATGGATAAACACTCCGCTTGATGATGTCAATCTTCTTCGTGCCGGAGCCTCATATAAGATTAATGACATGTTCGGTGTGTTTGTTCAGGCCAACAATATTCTCTGCAAAAAATGGGATGATTATTATGGAATGTCAGCGCAGCGCTTTAATGCCTTAGGCGGCATCAGCATTGTGTTCTGATACCTTTCTGACGATAATTTTGAAAATGGGATGCTTCCATCAGCGGAGCATCCCATTTTGTTGAGTTTTTATAATTTATGTGTCGCTTTTCCTATAGCTTGATGTATATCTTCTTGCGATAAAGCGGATAAACCACCAACCAGCATAATGCCACGAGCGATATGGCTCCTAAGAGCGATGCAAGCCGCAATGGCAGAAATGAGCCGAATGATTCGGATATACATTGGAATATGGTCTGGTCACCAATCATGAATACTTTCAGCCAAACCAGAGTTGCCACAACTTCACTTAATGCGTAAACGAACAGCGCATTAGTGCCGAAAGGCTCGCAAAGTCCAACAAAGGCTTTGGTCTGCTTCACGTCGTAGTAGTAGGCAAGTACGCCCCAAATCATCATGTCGATGCCGGCTGCGTAAAGCACATAAGTTGCCGACCAAATTGGCTTGTTGATAGGGACGAAGTAGTCGAGAGTGGCTCCGGCGAACATCAGCAAGCCGCCGGCTGCCGTCAGAGTTTTTATGTTGGTGAGGAAATCGTCCTTTCGCGAGAGAAGCATGGCTGCAAGATAGCCAATCATCATGGTGCAAAGCGCCGTCATTGTGCCGAGCAGACCTTCAGGGTCGTAAGGCATTCCGTAGAATGACGAGTTATACACATGATTCACTCCGAAAATGTTGATGTCGATCATTCTGCCCACATATCCTTGCAGGGTAGCATCGCCGAATATGTAAACTATTGCCGTGTAGCCAACCATCAGCCCGATAATCGTGCAGATTATCTTGCGCACACTGCGAAGTGAAAGCACCAGCAGAGAGCCGATAAGGTAAACTATGCCGATACGAGGCAAAACTCCCAGCAGACGCAGGTGTGAAAAGTCGTAAGCACAATGGTCGTTGAAATTGTAGAATGGGACAATGTAAAGCAGAATACCCACAACGTAAATCAGGATGCCACGGCGGATAATCTTTATAACTGCCTTTTTGTTGAGCTTATGGTCGAATTTACGGAATGCGAACCAAACTGACGCTCCCACGATAAACAGGAAAGAAGGGAACACAAGGTCAGTTACGGTGAAGCCATCCCAAGGTGAATGAGTGAGGCATTTAAAGACGTTGTAACCGTCACCCGGGTTATTCACGATAATCATCATGATTACCGTCAATCCCCGCATAATGTCAAGAGATTTTATCCTTTTCATTTTGCTATTGTTGGATTATTTGAATTATAGCAAGCTCCAAGCTCGTTGAGCGAGGAATTAATGCCTGAATTGTACAATGCCATTGAATAAATCGCCCCGTTTTCCGCATTTGCGATATAAAGGTCATATTGACCTTTACCACCGCTCCGTGTGGAACTTAATATGAGCCAATTTCCAGTAACGGCAGCAGCATCGGAATAATCGGCATCGGATGTGCAGAAAGGCAATCTCGTAGCTGAAAGTCCTGAGAAATACCCAAGATACAGCTGGTCGAAATCGCTCGTTTCCGAATAATGCGCAGTGTAGTAGAATGTCTTGGCATCGCGCGTAATCGGATAGTATTCAGTTACATCCTGCCTATTATATAGAATGTTGCATTTGCCTGTGCTGAAATTATAGAGGCCAATGTACGAATTTTTTTCTGAACCGCCGCTAAAGAGTAGCGTTTTTCCGTCGGTGGAGAAATAGGGCATACCACGTTCCTCGCTGTCATCAGTCAGCACGGTAATGTTGCCAGACGCTATATTGTACTCCGCCAATTTACCATCACGCTTGAAAGCGATGTTTTTCCCATCGAATGAATACTTTGGGTCCTCATCACGGTAAGAACCGCTCAATGTGAGGTTTACGGGAGTCTTCCCAGTGGTGACATCGTACATGAATATATCCCATGAGCCAGTAGAGCCTATTCCCATAAACACTATTTTAGTGCCGTCGGGAGAGAAACTGCCGTTCATCGGATTCTTTATTCCCCATGATTCCTTGCTGATTTGTGTCAACTCGCCAGTTTTGAAATCATATATGTACATCTTTGAGTCGTTGGCATCATAACTCGAATAGGAATGGAAAGTCATCATGCCATTAAGGGTAGGGCGGTCCTTAGTGGGGTCGGTAGGTGTAGTGGGATCAGTTGGACTGTCACCGTTACTTCCGCCTCCACATGAGCAGGCTGCTGCCAGCAGAAAACATAATATGCAATTTTTCAAATAATGCATTTTTTATATTGATAGATGTGAAAATAGTGGGGCATCCATGCTTCGTAGCATTTTTGCCCCACTGTGTAAAACTAATATTTCTCTACATCTGCATTCTTGGTCGTAGTGTTGAGAGTGATTTTATAATACCCCGGCGTGAAGCCTTCAAAGTCAGGATTGCTTGTCAATCCTTTACTCTTGGATATTACGAATCCGCTTGCACCAGTGACTGATTCTATTTCCAGTCCGTTAGTCTTGTTCCAAGCACGGTCAGAATAAAATTCAAATTCAAACGATTCCCATTCATGGGTGTTGTTGATATACATTGAACACTGATAAGTGTCGGCACCAGTCTTAACTGCGTAACCCAAGCGTGGAACTACGTCGGTGTTCCAACCGTCGGAATTGAATTCATCGTTCCAAACAGGGGAGCAGATAAACCCATGACCGATAATCCAAAGGCAAGTCGGAGCCACGTCGTCCATACGCATTACCCACATATATTTGTATTTAGGTGAGTAATAAACTTCCCAATTGCCGCTTTCGCGCAGGAAAGTAAGTTTGCCGTCGTTGTAGGAGAAGAAATCGCGGTTGTAGCAGGTAGCCAAATCATCGATACCGCTTATAGCCACTTCTTCACCTTGCTTGAAGCTGACTTTTCCTTCCATCAGACCATTCTTGCCTTCGAGGTCAACGCCATTAACTGAGATGTTCAGTTCATCACCGATTACGCCAACTTCAAATGTTTCAACGTTGAAAGTGAATTGGCTGACAATATATTTAGGATAAGAGACTGCGATTCCGTCGTCGCCGAAGGAAATCAGTTTAGCTTTGTTTGAAGTGCTTGATGCGCCCCAAAGGAATTGGGATGTCTCCATGTCGCTGCCTGTGGCAATTCTTGCTGTGCAGGTGGATGTGTACTCGCCTTCTTCAGTTACATAGACGTTGGCGTCATCCTCACTCTTAGTCATCGGATACACTTCATCGCCAACAAACATATAGAGAGTGTCGGGCATTGCAGGACGATGGAGGGTAACAGTCTTGGTGTCGACCACGCTTTTGCCGGTGACATTGATGGCTTCGCAAGTAACCTGGGCCTGTGCACCTTCTTTAATGTTCTCGCTGAAAGGAATGGCTATTGTGTCGTTGACAGCTACTGAATTGCCTTTTGTCCTGATGGACTTGCTTGCCACAACAGTGCTGTCGACTTTCACCGACACTTCAAGAGTTGAAAGTTTGTAGCCGTCGTCGCTTATGTTGGCTTTCACAATCATGTTGCCCGGAACTTGCATGGCGTTAGTGACCGAAAGGTCGCTCATCTGTAAGGTTGATGCTGGCTCATCCTTGTCGCTGCAAGAGCAAAACGCTACAGCAACAATCAGCATCATCAATATTTTGATATTTTTCATTTCTTCTTATTTATATTGATTAATATCCTGGATTTTGAGTAAGATTTGTATTGATGTCGATTTGACCTTGCGGAATCGGTAACAATTCAAGATGAGAATCAACAGTAGGGAACAGAATGTTGCCATTCTTGTCGTGGGCTTTCTGCATCACAGTTTCCATGCGTCCGTTGCGGACAAGGTCGAACCAGCGTTGTCCCTCAAGGAACAATTCAAGTTGACGCTCATTTTCCACTGCAAGACGGGCATCGCTTTGGCTCATTCCCGTGTTGAGGTCGTCAACGCCTGCGCGTTCACGTACCGTGTTAACAATGTCGATGGCTTCCGATGAGCGGTTGAGTTCAACAAGCGCTTCAGCCTTGAGCAACATAATGTCGGCGAGGCGGAGCAGGATTATATCGTTATCCTTTTGCCTTATTTTGTAAGCCAACGGATAATTGCTTGCTGAATAATACTGGTTGTAAGGAACAGCGTGCCAAATGATGGAAGAAGCATAGCGGGAGTCCTTTTCCTTGTCGAATTTCTTGATTATGTCCTGAGTAGGGCAGCAGTAACGACGCCATGATACCTGAACATCACCTGAAACATCACTGAGAAGAACCCAATATGCCCAGTTTCCGTTAGTGGAATCGAAGTACAGCTCAAAAATTCCTTCGGATGACTGCTTGCCTTCCACTGTCCAGAGGTCGTCGAAATTAGGCACGAGTTTGTAACCTTCGTTGATGACCTTGTCGCAATAGCTCACCACAGCGCTGTAGTCGCGCGATGATTTGCTTCCCATAGTGGCAAGCACTTTAGCTTTCAGTCCGTAAGCAGCACCTTTAGTGGCCTGGAACATTCCATGGCTTGCACTAATCAGATTGGCGATGTTGGAGTCGCTCAAATCATCAAGGATTTGTGCATAAATGTCGCTGGCTGAAGTGCGTGCCGGATACATAACAGGATACCATTTTGATAGATTCTCAGCAGTGATAGTCGGGATAAGCTGCAAAGTCATCGGTGCGTCACCCCACAGACGAACTATGTCGAAGTATGCCCATGCACGGATGAATTTCGCCTCGCTGATGATGCGGTTACGCTCACTGTCGGAAATAAGGCCTGATGCCATGTTCTTGGTCTTCTCGATAACTTCAGTGGCAGAACCTGCAAGAGTGTAATATTCTGCCCATGAATTCTTTATATTCTCATTAGTTGGCTGGATGGTCAAGTTATCGTAGTCCATATCGTAGGCACCGTCGCTGCCGGCATAGCAGTTGTCGGACATAATGTCGCCCACAACGTAATTCAGAAGTTCGTAAATATCAGTTTTATAGTTGCCGTACGCTCCGCTCAAGGCACTGGTAGCCTCGTCAGCCGAAGTGTAGGCGTAGGTGGTGTCGGAGCTTGCGCTGGAAGAGTTGCTTGTGATGTCGGATTGCGGATTCTCATCAAGAAAATCGCTACATGAGCCAAACATCAAAGGTGCGGACACCAGTATTGTAAGAAATATTTTTTTCATGTCAGTAGTCATTAAAATTCAATGTTAGTTCCGAAAATAAATGTTCTTGATTGCGGATAAGTGCCGTAATCCACACCGAGTTCAACAGCGCTGTCGCCGTAGGCATTGACTTCAGGGTCATAGCCGTTGTAGCCGGTTATTGTGAAAAGATTCTGTGCCGTGCAGTAAATCTGAACTTTCGAGAGGCTCAGTTTCTTCATCCAATTTCCAGTGAAGTCATACGCCAAAGTCAGTGACTTCAGACGCAGATAGCTGCCGTCCTCCACAAATCTTGTGGAATTGTGGATGTTGTCGTTGTTGCCGACGCGCGGAATATCAGTCTCCATTCCCGGACGTTCCCAGCGGCGAAGCACTTCGGTTGACTGGTTGCGGAAATCAACCATGCCTTCAGTTTCAATTCTTGAAGCATTGAAAATGTCGTTGCCTTGGCTACCTTGGAAGAAAATGGACAATGACAGGCCTTTCCATGAGAAATCGTTGGTGATGCCATAAGTGAAGTCAGGTTGAGCATCGCCTATGATAGTACGGTCGCCCGGGTCGGTGTGTCCGTTATTGTTCAAGTCTTTGTAGATGATATTACCAGTTTCTGGGTCAACACCTTCCGAGATATATCCGAAGAATGAGCCTAATGGCAATCCCTCTTTCAGGATGATGGCAGGTTCACCGGTCATGTAGGAAGCTGCGTAGTAATAAATCTTGTTCAAGCCCAATTTGAGCACCTTATTGCGGTTCATTGAGAAGTTCACATCGGTGTTCCATTTGAATGGGCCAGTGAAGTTCTTTGAAGATATGGAGAATTCAAGACCTTTATTGCGCATTTCGCCATCGTTGCGGGTGATACCTCCAGGGAGATTCACATTGTCAGGCAGTGACACTGTGAGCAGCAGGTCCTTTGTCTTCTTGTAGTATAAATCCAACGACATATTCAAGCGGGAATGGAACATTGAAGCGTCGATACCGACATTCCACTGATGAGTCTTTTCCCAAGTAAGTTCCGTGTTGCTGCCTGTGTTGGCTGAAATGGCAAGTCCAGGGAAAGTGTTGTCGGCAGTAGGAGTTACCTTTTTCGCCTTCATGTAGGCGAGGTAAGAATAGTTGCCGATGCCGCCCTGATTACCATTAAGGCCCCAGCTGGCACGAATCTTCAAATCGTTGAGGACATTACGTGTGCTTGCCATGAAACTTTCGCTCGACATACGCCAGCCAGCGGATATTGAAGGGAATGTGCCCCAACGGTGACCCGGTGCAAAGCGTGATGAACCGTCGGTACGGATATTGGCAGTTACAAGATAACGGTCGTTGTAGTTGTAGTTAACACGTCCGATAAAAGAGGATAAAGCCCAAGCTCCGGCGGCTGCCCAAGTGTCGTCAAGATTGATTTGGTTGGCGACGGAAACAGAATGGATGTTAGGATAGTTGGTAGGCAAATCGAATCCCGACAGATTGTCGGCATTATATTGAGCATGTTGGAGAATGGCACCGCCAAGCAGTGTGATTCCGTGAAGCCCGAATTGTCCGCTGTAGTTGGCAGTGTTTTCCCAAGTCCATTCAAAGTTACGTGCGTGACCTTCGGAAACAGAGCCTTTAGTGCTACGTCCATCCAATGTGGAAGTAGGGTCGAGATAATAATCGTTTCTGCTGTGATTAAGGTCAGCTGAATAACTTGTCTTGAATGTCAAGCCTTTGTAGATATTGAATGTCAAGCCCAGTGAACCTGTAAGACGGTCAGTCTGCGAGGTCTCGTCGGCTGCATTGGCTGCCATCGGGTTCATGATACGTGAACCATAAGCATCCTCATCGTATTGTCCAGGGTTGGTTGTGCTCCAGATTTGCATGAAAGGAGGAGTGTTGATGACCGACAGAATAGAGCCTGAGCGCATTGATGAGCTGTTTTCAGTGACTGACCTGCCACGGTTGTTGGTGTAGGCAGCCGACATGGAAATGGACAGCCATTTGAACATTTCGCTGTCGATGTTGGCGCGTACGTTGGTGCGCTTAAAATAAGCCTTGTTCACAATACCTTTTTCTTCAGCATGGCCAGCTGAAATGAAATATTTCAACTTGTCGTTGCCGTTGGATAAGGAAAGTTGATAGTTTTGATCAGTACCCGTCTTGAACAGCACGTCTTCCCAATTGGTGTAACGGTGTTCATCGGCAGGAATTGAAGGAGCCACATTGGAATATTTGGCGAGGTCGGCCATCAAGTCCTTGTATTGCTCGGTGTTCAATGCCTTTATGGATTTTCCAAGATTGGAGAAACCTGCATACACATCGAGTTTCACTGTGGTTTTGCCAGAGTGACCGCGCTTGGTGGTGATAAGCACAACGCCATTAGATGCGCGTGCGCCATAGATGGCAGCCGACGATGCGTCCTTCAGTACCTGAATTGACTCAATATCGTTAGCCGACAGATTGGAAATATCGTCGCTTGTGATTCCGTCGACCACATAGAGAGGTTCGTTGCTTGCCTGCACTGACGTGGCACCACGAACGCGGATTGACAGTGATGTGCCCGGCATACCAGACGGCTGGATAACCTGAACACCAGCGGCGCGACCTTCAATGGCCTGTGCGGCAGATGTGATTGGGCGCTGGTCGAGGTCGGCAGTGCTGACTGTGGAAACGGCGGTTGTGACATCCTTACGTTTCTGTGTGCCGTAACCGATTACCACAACATCGTTAAGGAAAATATTGTCCTCCTTCAGCGATACATTAGCATTGCCCGACTTGTCGGCATTCACCTTTTGTGAAACGTAGCCGATATAGCTGAACGTCAAAGGTGAGCGGCGGCGAAGTGAAAGGGAATAATTGCCGTCGATGTCGGTTGAAGTGCCTTCCTTGTCAGCGGCCATTACGGTAACACCCACCAGCGGTTCGCCGTTAGTGCCGGTGACGTGGCCGCGTACCGTAAAAGACTCGGCAGCTTCGGACGATTCAGATGACTTTTCTTTTGCTACAGATTTCCGTTGGGAAAGAACAATCTGCTTTTTCCCCTGGATTTGATAACTGATACGTGTTCCTGCAAACAGTTTGTTAAGAATCGATTCAATCGACTCATTGTTTGCATTGAAACTTACTTTTTTGTTCAGGTCGCTTAAAGTCTCCACATAGAAGAAACTGTAATCGGCTTTCTTCTCAATGATTTTTATCGCTTGGGCAATAGTTTTGCGCTGCACGTTCACTGTGTACTGCGCCGAAACTTGAGCCGCGACAATCAAGAAGAGCATTGCGCACCACATTCGGAGCGCTGAAAAATTCCACTTTTTCATTGGCTTTAGTTATTGATTTTGTTGTTGTTTATGTTGGTATTTAATATCATATTCTTCTTTAATCTGAGTCCACCCAAACGGTGTCGCCACTCATGCTGTAGGTCATCGGGTAGGTAAGACTGATAATGCGGAAAATATTTTGCAATGAATTGTTGCGGATAGTGCCAGAGAACGGGATGCTGCGCAGATGTGCATCGCGAATGACAATCTTCACGCCGTACATACGCTCAAGAGTGCGGGCGATGGATTCAAGCGTTTCGCCATTGAACACCAGAGTGGTGGTACGCCAATAATCGGCTACCGCAAGGTCATCGACTGTGGACTTCAGCAGGGAATGGTTGCGGATGTCGAATGTGGCACACTCGTTAGGCTTCAATATCATCCTTCGGTTCATGGCAGATACCTTCACTTTGCCTTCCGCCAAAGTGGCGGTGACAACGCCGTCATCGCTATAGCCCTTCACGTCGAATTTAGTGCCGAGAGCAGTGACATCCATGCCATTGCAGCTCACCACAAAACGCTTGTCGGGATTTTTCGCCACTTCAAAGTAGGCTTCGCCCTCGAGAATGATTTTGCGGTCGGATTTATTGTAATTGCCGTCGAAAGAAATGCTTGAGGCAGAATTGAGATAAACCATTGTGCCGTCGGCAAGGCGCATGCTCGCCTTTTGTCCGCGAGAGGCGGAAAAGGTGAAGATTTGCGTCGAGCTGTTGTGCGCGCCATAGCCCAGATACACTGCAAGGCCCGCGCCACAGCACAGAAGAATGGCAATGGCAGCGGCAATGTTAATCCACTTGCGCTGCAAAGTCACAACTTTAGGACTTGATGCAGGAACAATTGAGGATTCGCGCTCAATCACCTGCTCCTCGATGCTTTGCCAAAGGGCCTCCTTCTTGCTGTCGCTGATAGCGCAAGGCGTGTCGTCCCAAATGCGGCGACATTCCTCCACTGACTCATCGTTGATGACCCATTGCAGAAGTTCGTCACGCTGCTCATCAGTGGCATTGCCGCTTAGAACCAGCGAAATCAGATTTTGTAACCTGTCCTTATTCATAATGAATTGTAGCGTTTACATTATATATATCCACAACGCCACTT
The DNA here is from genome assembly GCA_022484565.1 of Muribaculaceae bacterium. Taxonomy (GTDB): domain Bacteria; phylum Bacteroidota; class Bacteroidia; order Bacteroidales; family Muribaculaceae; genus JAKVKZ01. The sequence continues at coordinate 7,232 of JAKVKZ010000004.1, read as the reverse complement.
AATGGATTACAGTTTTTATGAAAAAAATTCAGATTTGTATTGCCAAAATAGCACACAGCACGATGAAAGAATCTCCGATTTTGCCTTTCAGATACTGCACAGTGCGGTGAATCTGGGTAGAAACCGTCTTTTCAGAGATTCCAAGCCGCGCGGCAATCTCCTTATTGCTAAGGCCGTCGCTCCAGCGCATCATGAAAATGCGGCGGCGCGAATCGGGAAGGGCAGCGAGCAGGGTGAGAATCTGCTGCTCGATTGCTTCACAGGTAAGGGTATCGTCGATTTGAGGTTCCTGCGGCTCATTTTCCTTTTCGCCGACCTTTTCGGTGAAGCGTTCGTGGATGGCCCGGCTGCGTATTTCATGGAGAAGCAGATTGCGGGCTATGGCAAAAATGTAGCCCTCGATGTTACCGTCGGGATTGATGTTGCTGCGCGAATTCCACAGCTGCAGAAAGGTGTTTTGCGCCAAATCCTCCGCAAGATTCTCATCGTGCGACAAAAACGTGAGGAAATTCAGCGTACGGCCTATGTAGGCCACATAAACACTTCGGAAAGCATCCATGTCGCCGGCGATAAACAATTCTATATTTAAAGATTCACTCATTAGTGACCTGCCGTTCAGGTAACGTTATAGTTATATAGTGCAAAGATACTGCAAGCAGAATGCAAAATGAAATAAAAACGGAAAATTTAATCTCTTTTGCCAAGCACTGGGCATTGAAGAAAAGTCATGATAAAGGCGGCTTTGCCTATTTGAAATCAATGAAGAAATCAACAAGGCTGGTGCCTTCGGGAAGGGCAAGCTTTTTGCGCAGCCGATAGCGGGCCGCTTCCACGCCACGAACTGTTAGGTTGGTGAATTGGGCTATATCTTTGGTTGAGAGGTTAAGCCGCAGAAGAGCGCAGAATTTAAGGTCGCTGGAGGTGAGCGACGGATAGCGCTCGCGCAGATTGCGGAAGAACTTCTCATGAATAAGGTCGAAATTCTTCTGGAAAATATCCCAGAACTCCTGATTCTCAGTGTTGTCGTCGATGTGCTTCAGCAGATAGTCCATATCGCGCTGCGACATTGCTCCCTTGCGACGCTGTTCGCGCATGGTCTCCTTCAGTGATTCAATGGCACGGTCCTTCGACACCACATCGAGAGCCATTGAAGCGAGTTCCTTGCCTTTGCTCGACAATTCCGACTGGAGAAGTTGCTGTTGCTGCTGGGCGATAATCCGCTCCTGTTCAAGCATCTTCATGTCCTGCTTCATCTTAGTCTCCTCAAATTCCTTGCGCTTCTTGGCCATGGCCTTGCTTGCCCGCCAGCGTGCAAAATAGTAGCCGGCTGCCACAATAGCGCAGATATAGAAGAAAATCGCCAAATTGGAGGCATAGAAAGGACGGACAATGTGGAAATAATAATCCACAGCGCCCATGGGGTGCCCGTTGGCATCGACAGCCGAGGCCGAGAAATGGTAATCGCCTGCACCGAGGCTGCCGTAGGTGATGGCAGGCTCTGAGGAACTGCTCTTCAGGTCAAGTCCGCCACCGGTAAGCCTATAGGAGAACCGCACGAACTGATGGCTGAAATTAGGGAATGAGAGTGAAAATATCACATCGCCGAAGGCTAATTCGTTGTCGCTCTTTGTGCTTGATACGGGCATGAGATGCTCAGTCCTGTCGCGGGCTATGGAACGCACCGAGCCAATGCTCAGCGTAGGATGCCAGCCATTGCGTGCCCGTGATGTCCCATTATAGCGGGCTATGCAATTATTGAGGAAGAAATACACGTTGCCACCGAAAGCGTAGGCATTGTTGCTCGTCTCGTTACATTCCGAGCCGAAGAAACTTGCCGAAACAGATTGGATTATGCGGTAATTCTTGCCATCGAAACGAATCAGCAGATAACCGTTTTCGCTCGACAGCCAGAAAGTGTTGTCGTCAACAGCAGTTGCCGATACGATGCTGGTGTGGAGGATATTGTTGAGCTGAGTGAGCGGAACAATGTGCTGGGTGATGTCGTCGTAGGAATAAAGGCCGTAGCCGTCGGACACGGCAATTCTGCCACGGATTTTCATCACGAACATTGTGCCGCCCTTTGACTTGGCCGACAGCGACCCGATGTGAATCACATTGATGGCTTGACGCAGGTCGGGCGAAAGTTCAAAATGATATAATCCGCTGCTCATGTGCGAAGCCCAGATTGTGCCTGTGTGGTCAATCTCGAATTGACGGACAGGGAAATGAAGACCTTCAACGGTGTTGGAAAGTGACCATTTGCCGTTGACGAGCTTGTAAACACGGAAACTGTCGTAGGAAGATTCCAGCAGAATGTCCTCGCCGTTGACCGTGCAGCGACGGATGCAGGTGCTGCTGCCGTTGGTACCGCGGATGTTAATGGCGGAATTGCCCTCCACATATTGGGTTGAAAGGTTGTTACCGATAAGAATCTGCGAGCCGAAACGGGTGATGTGCCAGTTTTGGCCGTGAGTGTTGCTTATTTCCACAAAGCGCGACTGGATAGGGCTGAACGAATATGCACCCTGATTGGTGGCAATGTACATTTTATCGCCGAAAATGCTAAGGCCGTAAACCATGCCGATTGATGGCTCAGCCTTGTCGGGAATCAGCACAGAATAAGGCGAGCCGGTGTGGATAAGGGCAACGCCGTTGTCGAGAGCAGCCCAAATGTTGCCTGAATAGTCGCAGCAAAGCCGTAGAACCGTATTATTATATAGGTGATTGTTCACATTGCAGTGCCATAGCAGATTACCATTGCGGTCGAGAGCATAAATGCCGTTGATGATAGTGCCGAGAATCAAGGTGGAATCCATTGGGGAAATTATGGCGCGATTGAGCTGGATGTTAGGCAAATCGGAGTCGATGGAAGTGTGGAAAGGCTGAAGGTCAGTGCCATTGAGGCGGAAAAGTCCGTGATGGTCAGTGCAGAGAATCATGCTGGAATTGCCGATTGGCAGAATGGAAACGATGTTGTCGTCGCCGACGGCAGATCGGGGCAAAATGGGGAAATAGCGGTCGCCACGGAGTTCATAAAGTCCGTCGTTGATGATTTGGGCGTAGATTTTGCCGTAAGCCGCGAAGAAATAGAGCGGACTCATCTTGGGATTGAAATGGCCGGTAACTTTGTGACCATCGTAGGAGAACCACGACGAAAACGATTGGAAATAAACGTTTTTGCCAACACGGATAATGTTCCAAATCTCGTCCTCGTGCATTTTGAAGCCTTTAAGCCGTTGGCTCAAGGAAAAATAGCGGAGTTGGCCAAAAATGTCGCGCTTGAAGTAGCCGAATTCCTGAAAAGAACCCGCAAAAATGGAATCGCCGTCGGCAAGCAGCGAGCGGACTATGCGGCAGCCCTGCATCTGCGACTTTTGCCAATGATAGCCATCGAAACATAAAAGTCCAAGATTATTGCCGATGTAGATTTCGCCGTTGCGCCCCTGTGTGCACGCCCAGTTTTGAAGTCCGGCATTGTAATCGTGGGCAGTGTAATCAGTGATTACCGGCAAGAACGATGAAGCGGAAAGGGGAATGCAGAACATTGCGGATAAAGCCATAAGCAATAGCCCTTTAACCAATGCGGAGAATTTCATTGGCAAGAAGTGTGTGGTGCAATTATTTAGGTCCAAAATGTTCAATTGGTACAAGTTTTATAGTAAGGCCTTTTCCGTTTATTTGCATCAGCAAAGATAATAAAAATATGCAAATAATAGCAGAAATAAGTGCAGAACACTTACGCAGGCCAAATTGATCAGCTCTCCAGAATTTCCTTTAATTTAAATTCCAACTTTTCTTGCTCGCCGCTGCCAGTGGTTGACAGCCGCAACAATGGGATGCCATATTTTTCAAGGATATGGTCCTTTTTGACATCACGTTCAGCCTGCTTTTTACCACTTTTATGAAAGGCATATCCGTCGGTCTCTATGGCAAGTACAGGCTGCTTGCTCACTTTATTGAATATAAGGAAGTCCAAGTGTGTCCAGTCGTTCGACGCATATTTCCTCTCTTCTTCATCGAGCAGTGAGAAGTCGTTAATCAAGTGATTCAACTGTTGATGCACTACAACTCCGAGATATTGGTACGACGGATTATTTTGTGTGATGTCCATTATTAAGCTATAAGTCAGATTCTCTGAATCATATTCCGACACCCGCTTATGCCTCTTGAGGTAATCCTTGCGTTCCTTATCGTATTGCCTATATAGATAATCGAATATTGAATGGATTTTGCTGTCGGTCACTTCGCAATTGTTATATTCAATATATGATATCAAATCACTGATAATGTTCGAGTTCTGCTGTTTATTTCCAGTTGTCACAAGGCAGAATTTGCGTTTTGCCCGTGAAATTGAAACATTAAGCAGTTTTGGGTCGCTTGAAAGGCTGTTAGCAGCACTGAAATAATCATCAACGGTGCTCATAATGACAACGTCCTTTTCGCGTCCTTGGAATTTATGAACAGTCGCCACTTCAATTCCATCGCCGAGGTTGGCTCTGATGGCGTTCACCTGATTGTTGTAGGGAGCTATTATGCCTATATTGCCCATTTTAGGTTTTATCTTGGGCAGCAACTCATTCTTTATTGTGTCAATTTCCCTTTGGTTTTCATGCTCGCGGGAATGGTTTCCTTTCACGGTCTTTATCGCGGTCAGTACGTTTGGCTCATCTTTGTCCTGCGACATTATCAGCAGTTTGCCTCCATAAAATCTTTGGTTGCAGAAGTTTATGATTTTCGGATGACAGCGGTAGTGTTCACGCAGCATAGTGTTCGCCACATTGGGCAGAACTTTTTGCAGTGATTCGAGGAAACTATAGTTTGAGCAGTCGTAACCGGCTGGAACGTGAAGGTCTTTTGTGATTTGTTCAAGGCGCTCTTTGTCCTCACGTTTCACCACGTTAGGCAATTGCATGGAATCGCCTACAATTATGGCGTTGTCGGCGCACGACAAGGCCAAAGCTCCTGTCTCGATTGACACTTGCGATGCCTCATCCATTATCAGATAATCGAAGTGCGCATTCTTGTTGAGGCTGCTGACCGATGAGAATGTTGTGCTAAGCACCACGGGATAGTCTTTCAGAAATTGCTTATATTTCGTTTTAAAATCCTCTAAAGTGAAAGTCGTCCGGCTGCCGTTTTTTTCGTAGCTATGGTACAGCTTATTTTTCAAAAATTTCATTGATTTATCGCACACTTCAGCAGTACATTCATCAGCATTTACGCTTTTCAGATAGCTTTCCAGATTAGTTATTTCATCGTGCAGTTCCGCCTGCCTAATCTTGTAGAAAAGCAGTTCCAAGTCCGAAATGATTTTCGCGGGTGCTTGTTTAAAGAAAGTTTTATCGCTTATTCCGCATAGCAGTCGGATTTTTATGTTCAGCACCATTCTTATAATCTTCCACGATAAATTTTCACGATTCATGGCAGCAGCCGTTTCCGCAAAGTGCTTGCAGCCGTTCAAAAGCCGTATTAATCGTGTGGATTTAATTCTTCTGCCCGCATCAATTTCATCAGCGTCACATTCTTCTTTGTAGTGTTCACGTTCCAGTTTTATCGAGCTGAGTTCTTGCCGTGCTTCCGACAATCGCTCACGTTTTGCAAACAAATTGCCCAATTCTGCCACTTCACGCTGAATTTCAAGCAGTTTTTCGGCATTGTCGTATTCCTCATTGTGCCACGAATTGATGTTGCTTGGATATTGGCTACCTATTCCCTGCGATTCAATGAATTTTTGCTTGTTCTCCGACTTTCCAAGCGGTGCAACAATATAGTCCAAGCCTTCTTCAGTCAACTTTTCAAGGATATTTTCAATGGCCGAATTATTGCTCGACACCACTTGCACCGTTTTTCCCCTGACAAGTATGTTAGCTATTATGCTTAATATGGTTTGCGTTTTCCCCGTTCCGGGAGGTCCTTGAATAACGCTGATTTGATTTCCGAACGCCGATTTCACGGCCTCCAGTTGGCTGGCATTGAATCGGAATGGAAATATCAGATTGCCCGCTTCACGTTGCCCACATTTCGCCTTTTCAGGATTCAAGTACACTGCTATTGCGCTTTGTTCCGACAGGTGCTGCACTTTCTCATATTGTTTCAGGAGAAGTTTTGCTCCTTCTTCCGTTTTAAGCGAATTTTCGCTTGCCACACGTTTCAGGTAGTCAAATATGCCTCTTGACCTTGCGTCGGCGAGGCATGATTTCATCACCTGCAGCTCATAATCGGAATAGGTGTGTGCATAACCATTTTTGAAGATGATATACCAATATTTATGTGCTCCTCCGTGAAATTCCGAAATTGTGCTGATGTCAGAAAAGGCTTGGCTTTCATTCTGCACTTTGCAGTCGTCGGGTGACAGTCTTATCGGATTAATCAGCCACATCAACCTTCGTGCACCGTATCGATATACTTTAGTGCTTTTCACGAACTGAACTGCAAATTCATTGCTGCGTTGCTGATAACAACAACTTTCAATTTCAGCGGTCTTTATCTGTCCGTCAATTAATATGAGGTTTTCTTTTGCATCAATCATCTTGACCACAAATATACACCAAATTTCCGAAATTTTTCCTATTGTTCAGGTTTTGCGGGCTGAGGGGTGATGTAGGGAGGGACTACACAATCGGCTAAGATGGTGAGATCGGATGTGCGATGACGGAAAGTGTCGGGCGGGAAAATCTCGCTGACGCGGGGAGGAATGGGAAACTCCTGAAGATGGCACTGATAGGCGCAATAGTCGTAGATGTCGTTGGAAGTGCCACGCATGGGACGGCACTTGCGGTCGAACTCATTGAAGAACATCGGGAAATTCTCAATCTCGTCGGGAGTGGGGACGAAGGTCTTGATGGCATTCGGGTCGCTGGAATCGAAGTCGCTGGAGGGCGCGGAATAACGGTAATCGGAAGGATGGTAGAATGAGTCGGCAGGATAGACGAAATCGAAGCGCTTGGGGACGGCGATGCCGGCAATGCGGGCACGCTGCGTCATGAGGTCGAAGCGAGCAGCCTCGTCCCATCGGTAAAGGACTTCGGGCGGCACATACTGGGCGAAGAAGTCGGGGAACTGGGCAAGCTCGCGGGTGGTGCAGAAGTCGCTGCCGCGGTGGGTGTCGCATGAATTGAGGCGGATGCAGGTGGCGTTGAAGTCGCGGTCGCAGAAATCACGGTTGAGGCGGTCGATCAGACTGCGGCGTGCGATGACCTGCGGAGTTATCTGCCAGACGGGCTTGGGAAGGT